>WLNN01000079.1 GCA_009699765.1 Actinomycetota bacterium | reverse complement strand
CACCGGTGGCTTTTCGTGAAACAACGAGGACCGTGTCATCACCAGCGATTGTCCCGATGATTGAGGAAATACCTGAATGATCTAACGAACTAGCTAGGAACTGCGCTCCTCCTGGAGGGGTGCGTACAACCGCAAGATTTCCACTGGATTCGACAGAAAGAATGAGGTCACTTGGAAGTGGCATTGATCGTGTCATCGAATCTTCGCCGCTTCCAGCAATCGTGTATCCATCGCGCCCTCGTACCGCGCCGATTTCATCTAGGTCACGGCTAGCTGTCGCTTGAGTTACGGGAAAACCGGCCTTCTTCAATTCTTTTACAAGTTCGATCTGCGATGAAATTCGTCCGCTCTTTACTAACGAAATAGCTTTTGCTCTACGGGCTGCAACTGTGGACATTACTTACTCCTGACTTTATCTACTGATTCTGCAAAAATTTTTATGAACCTAGCTATCTCGCGGTCAGTCACAATTAACGGCGGCGCGATACGAATGACAGTCTCACTATTTCCATTTACCAAAACACCACTCTTCTGACATTGGGCTGCAACTATTTTCGCAATTGGCTCTGAGAATTCGATGCCAATTAAGAAGCCAGCACCACGAACTGATTTGACGCCATCGATCAGAGCCAGCTCTGCCATCAATTCAACGCCTGCTGCACTTACTCGCTCAAGCAATGATTTATTTTCAATTGTCTCAATTACTGCAAGAGCTGCTGCAGTTGTTACTGGATTACCACCGAAAGTTGAACCGTGGTCACCTGGCTGGAATAGATTCGCAGCATCACCGAGTGCAATCATCGCACCGAGTGGCAGTCCTCCACCTAAACCTTTTGCCAAGGTGATGACATCAGGTTTGATTCCAGAGTATTCGTAACCAAACCAATCTCCAGTTCGGCCCATCCCGGTTTGAACGCAATCAAAAACAAGCAGCGCCCCAGTTTCATCACATAGTTCGCGAAGCGCCTGAAGATATCCATGTGGCGGGACGATAACTCCTGCTTCACCCATGATTGGTTCGACAATAACCATAGCCGTCTTCTTGCTGACTTTCTTGAGCATTGCACCCATATCTCCATACGGGACATGAGTAATTCCTTTGATTAACGGCTTGAATGGATCTCTTTTGCCAGGCTGGCCAGTAAGTGAGAGCGCTCCCATAGTGCGACCGTGAAATGAATCTTTGGTTGCAACGATACGAGTGCGACCTGTCTTACGTGAGAGCTTTAGCGCAGCTTCATTTGCCTCGGCTCCTGAATTGCAAAAGAAAACCCGCGCATTTTTGTCTTCTGTCATCGAGATTAATTTAGCCGCTAGTGCCATAACATTGGGATGCGCATAGAAATTGCTTACATGACCAAGAGTTGAAATCTGCTTGGTAACTGCCTTTACAACTGCAGGGTGAGCGTGACCTAGAACATTGGTAGCGATGCCCGCAAGAAAATCGAGGTATTCATTTCCTTTTATATCCGTAACTACCGCGCCCTTACCTGATACAAGTTCCAGAGTTGGCGATCCATAATTGGCTTGAAGTGATTGGTCCCATTGCTTCATGCGATCACCAGTGTTCCTCCGCTATGAGCTAACGCATCTGCGAAAGCTTCTGGATTTGTTCCATCAATAATTCGGACTGCTGCTGCACCCGCCGCGATAGCATCCAACGACGCTTGAACTTTCGGTGCCATTCCCTCTGAAAATGTCCCTTTGATGCTTGAAAGTTCAGCTGAATTGATGATCGAAATGAGCGAGGAGGCATCCGGCCAATTTCGATAAATACCTGCAACGTCTGTCATGATAATCAATTCGGCTGCATGGAGTGCACCCGCTACTGCGGCCGCAGCGATATCGGCATTTACATTTAAGCCAGCGTCGCTATCGACATCATTAGCGATCGGAGAAATAACAGGGACCACATTCTTTTCAAGAAGAACTTGAATTGCAGTGGTATCAATATCTGCAACTTCACCGACTAGTCCGAGTTCTGCTACGGATCCATTAACTAAATTAATCTGCTTGCGGGCGAAAATTGTTCCTGAGTGCCGTCCTGAGATCGCAAGTGCCGCAACACCTGATTGAGTCAGAGTCTGGGCAACCTGTGGGCCCACTTCATCTGAGAGTACCCGCTCGACTACAGCGAAAGTCTCTGGT
Organism: Actinomycetota bacterium; assembly: GCA_009699765.1. GTDB lineage: Bacteria > Actinomycetota > Actinomycetes > Nanopelagicales > Nanopelagicaceae > Planktophila. The sequence goes on along the minus strand of WLNN01000079.1, from coordinate 4,232 downwards.
GTGGTGACACGAAAGCCCCCAAGAAAAGTTGATTCGATTCCTGCCGAAGAGAGCGCTGAGTTGATTTGCGGCCCCCCTCCATGAACAACTACGACTTTCAATCCCTGGGCTATGGCTAGCGCTAATTTCTTCCCGAAAAGTCCGTCGTTATCACTCATGGCGTGTCCACCAAATTTGATGACAAGAATGTTTTCGCTCATGTCGAGTACGCCGAATTCTCGTGAACATAATCATGAGAGAGATCATTCGTTTTAACAGTTGCTCTAGCTGTACCGACATTGAGATTGATAGTCAATTCAACCGAACGGCCCGCGAAGGAAACCTTGTTTTTATCTTCGAATGGAGAAGAATTCTGTGCAACTTTGACTCCATTTAAAGTTACATCAATAGTCAGCGGATCGATTAATGCATCTGCAGTGCCTGCGGCCGCTAAAACTCGTCCCCAATTTGGATCCCCGCCGAATATGGCGCATTTTAAAAGATTGTTTCGCGCACAGGCTCGGGCAACTTTTACTGCATCATCCTCGGTTGCAGCGCCTTCTACATTAATCGAAACAGTCTTTGTAGAACCTTCAGCATCGGCGATTAATTGTTCGCAGAGCGAACCACAGACTTCCATCAATATCGTTTCAATATCTTCCTCGGAAATCTCAATGCCACTTGCACCAGAGCCCATCAGCAAAACTGTGTCATTGGTGGACATGCATCCGTCCGAGTCGATTCGGTTATAGGTTCGGCTGCATACACGAGTAAAGATTTCCTGAGAATTTGCAGGCAGGACCGCATCCGTCATTACAACCGAAAGCATTGTCGCAAGCGTTGGAGCTAACATGCCTGCGCCTTTGGCGACGCCAACTGTTCGAACAGTTCCATGATTCGTTTCGACAATCTTTGGTACTGAATCCGTAGTCATGATTGAACGTGCTACTTCATCAAGTGAGTCACCGTGAAGTTGAGTAGTCAGGGTGGTGATTCCACCAAGAATTTTCTCCATCGGAAGTCGTTCGCCAATGAGACCAGTTGAGCAAACAACTACTTCACCTGAAGAGATTTCAAGGAGCTCTCCAACTTTCTCTGCGGTGCGATGAGTATCAAGAAATCCTTCAGGGCCAGTGCAAGCATTCGCTCCACCGGAATTTAAGACCGCTGCACGAACTATCTTGCCTTTTGTTACTTCTCTTGACCATATGACTGGGGCGGCAACAACCTTGTTCGTTGTATAAACCGCCGCTGCATCGAATCGTGGGCCTTGATTTTCAATGAGGGTGAGATCGAATGCGCCACTACTCTTTAATCCTGTGTGCATTCCTGCCGCTCGAAAGCCCCGTGGGAGTTGGCTATTCATGCACCAAGACCGTTTCCAAGAAGGCCGGAAGATGCTTCGAATCCAGCGATTAAATTAGCATTCTGAATTGCCTGTGCTGCCGCGCCTTTACCCAGGTTATCGATGGCAACCGAAATAACTAACCGATTCGTGTGTTCATCAATTGCAACCTGAATCTGTGCAAAGTTGCTACCGAGAACAGAGGCGGTCTTAGGCATTTGACCTTGAGGTAATAGAGAAACAAATTCAGAGTCCGTGAAGTAATCTTCATAGGCAGCACGAACTTCTGCGATTGAAAGGTTTTTCAGAAGCTTAACGGTAATCGTAGAAAGAATGCCTCGAGGCATCGGTGCCAAAATCGGAGTAAAGGATATTTTGACGTTCTGCCCAGAAACTTTGGAGAGCGTTTCTTCGATCTCGGGAGTGTGCTGATGCACTCCCCCAAATTTATAAGAAGTAAGAGATCCGGTGACCTCTGATGCAATTAAATTAATTTTGGCGGCACGTCCAGCACCAGTTGTTCCAGATGCAGCAACCACGACTACGTCGGTTAGATCTGCAAAGGCTGCTGCAGGAGCTGTGCCCAGTGCAATTGAAGTCGCATAACATCCAGGATTAGCCACGCGACTAGCCTTCGAAATCTCATTACTTTTGCCTGGAAGATCTGCAAGTCCATAAACCCAAGAGCCGGCATAGTCTCCGCCGTAATATTTCTTCCAGGATTGCTCAGATGCTAATCTAAAATCTGCGCCTAGATCAACAATTTTCACTGTATCGGGTAGTTGAGAGATTACCTTTGCCGATTCTCCATGTGGGAGTGCGAGAAACACTAGTTCGCACTGTGAAAACTCTGCTGCTGAAAACTGCGAAAAGGTACGTCCGTGGTAGCTATGCAGTTGAGGGTGAATTGAAGTTATCAGCTCTCCCGCATTGGAGTGCGCTGAAATTGCAACTACATCAAAGTCAGGGTGCAGGGCGAGCAGCCGTAATAGCTCTCCCCCGGCGTAGCCACTGCCACCAATTAATCCGATTTTCATGGAGAGAGAATATCATATTTATGCAATTCAATGCATAAATATACATTCTATAAGGCTCGAAGAACTGCTCCCGTGCGCTTTTGCGCCTCAGCGACCGCGGCTTCGCGAGCAGTCGTAACTTCTGGGCCGGTTAAGGTGCGATCTTGAGCTCTGAAGACGAGCGAGAAAGCCAGGGAAATCTTGCCATCTCCGATTTTGTCATATCGATCAAAGAGAGTGATTGATTCAAGAAGATCGCCAGCACCTGCGCGAAGAGCTGCGAGAACATCACCAGCGGGCACAGTTGAGTCAACGACTAACGCAACATCTTGAAGGGCGGCCGGCATTGTTCCTACGGTAAATGGACGAACAAGTTCAGTATCAGGTAACGCGCTCAGACCAACAGCAAATGCAACTGAGCGCTCTGGAAGGCCATAGGCAGCAATTACCCGAGGGTGAAGTTCTCCAGCATGTGCCACAGCTTTTCCATCGACTATTAGTTCGGCGCAACGACCTGGATGCCAAGGAGCAAAATCAGAGCGCTTGATGCTCCATTCGAGATTACAAAGTTGGAGAATATCTTGGGCGTATGCGATTGCATCCTGCCAAGTGTAGGAGGTCGCTGCTCCTTGCCAATCTGCAGCCTCATTCTTACCAACTAAAAGTCCAGCCACATGATAAGCCTGAGGTGGAACACTACTTGTAATTGCATCAATCACGGATTGTTCGGGCCGCATTCCGAGTTCTGGGGAAATCGCAGGAACAAGTTTTTGGGCACTACGAAATATTGAGCCCATTTCGAAAATTCCAAAATCTTTTGCGCCACGGCTGATATTGCGTTGTGCAACTTCAATCAATCCAGGTACTAAATGCACTCGCATGAGTGGAAATTCTTCCGACATAGGATTTGCGATTCTGTAAGTTGACGCACGTTCTCCAACAAAGCCCATCGAATCAATTGTGGCTTGATTTGTGAAAGGAAAAGTCTGAACCTCTGCTAAACCACGACTAGCGAGCATTGTTGCTATCGCACGACGACGCTTTTGAGTTGAAGTCAGCGAAGCATGATTAGGACGAGGCGGTAGGACCGAAGGAATCTTGTCATAGCCAACCATGCGCGCTACTTCTTCAACGAAGTCGGCTTGTTGAAGTAAATCTGAACGCCAAGATGGCGGATCGACTTCGAACGTATTTTCATCGACATCACAACCCACCGACCGAAGTCGATCTGCAATCTCGGATGGGGAAATTTCAATTCCAAGTGTTTGCGAAATATATGCCGGATTTACAGTAACGACGGGGGCATAACGCGGCTCTCCATCAATGACTGTTTCTACGTGCTGTGCGGATGAGAGCTCGGTGAGAAGCTGGACGAAACGCGCAGATGCGAATTCAGCCAATGATGGATCGACACTTCGCTCGAGACGTCGTGATGCCTCAGAGGAAAGCTTGTGGCGACGTGAGTTTTTAGCAATAGCGATTGGATTAAAGCGAACAGCCTCAACGGCAATGCGAGATGTCGTCTCAGTGATTTCTGATTCGAGACCACCCATTGTGCCCGCTAAAGCGAGTGGCTTCTTATCATCCCAGACCATTAAGTCATCTGGATCAAGGTTGCGCTCTTGTCCATCGAGAGTTGTGAATTTCATTGACTTACCTGCTCGCTTTATAGCGAGGCCACCAGAAATCTTGTCAGCATCGAATGCGTGAAGAGGCTGTCCGAGCTCAAGCATCACATAATTTGTTATATCTACAACCAAAGAGATGGAACGCATTCCCATCTTCTCGATACGTCGACGCATCCAAATAGGTGTGGCGGCGCTCTGATCAAAATTGTTTAATGTACGCAAGTAGAAGACGCTTGCAGCGTCCTTATCAACAATAGATGGCTT
>WLNN01000078.1 GCA_009699765.1 Actinomycetota bacterium | reverse complement strand
GGATACAAGAGCCTTGAAGAGGGTCAGGCAGTTACATTTGAGGTTGTCCAGGGTCCTAAGGGTCCTCAGGCAGACGCAGTTAACCCAGCCTAATAACACTACTAGCTTCAGTTAGTTAGAAAACCCCGTCGAGAAATCGGCGGGGTTTTTCTTTTCTCCAAAATAATTGTGTCGAGATACTAGAGTCGAGATAATAGAGTCGAGATAATAGAGTCGAGCTAATTACTTCTTTGGAATCGGTGGAATCTCTCCCACTTTAGCTTTACGAGCATCCACTTCTTTTACTGGAGAAAGATCTTTACCTTTCTTCCACGCATCAAGATATTTCCAAGGTAATACTTCACCGCGACGAACCCACCATGTATTTGCTGGAGTGGGCCAGGAAATTCCAAAGTGTAGGTGCGGCGCTGTGCCTCGCGCACTTCCCGTGGCGCCGACAGCGCCTAAAACACGACCAGCTTTAACGGCAATCCCAGGTTGAATACTGGATGGAATCGACCGTAAATGTGATCCGTAATATCGAACTCCATCGGTACCGATAATTGAAACAAATAAACCACCGCGGTCAATTCCGTTATTTGGTGGGCTCTTCCATAAATCAACTCGATTTACTTCATCTACGATTCCATCGATTGGTGCAACAAATTTGCATCCAGCTTTTGTCAAAATATCTGTCGCTGCATAATCATGATGAGCCCTAGCATAATTTACTTCGCATCCAGAAATTGGAAAGTGATAAATCGGATCAGCGTAGGCGGTTGGAATATTTAGGAGAAGTAGTCCTATGACTATTGAGCGTCGCAACATGTTGTTAAGCCTAGCTAACAAGCATCAATTTTTGAGCGCGGCACGGTCGATTCTAGCTGTGACTAACATGTGAGGAACTGTAAGTGCCCAAATAGTGACTAATGCTAGCCAAAGAAATTTATCTGTGATGCTTTCACGTGCAAATCCTGCAAGTAATGGAACGAAGATTGCGGCTCCAAGCAGCGCTGGAAGTCCTGGAATTACTGCGCTGCGAAATGCTGCAAAAGACTTTCCTGCTTGGTAGTTAATGATAGAGGCAGGTAATAAAGAGGAGAGGCGCGCAGTGTGACGCATTGCGTGCCAGCAGCCAAAGTATGTAGCGAAGGCAACTAGTGGAGGCGCAAAAGTAACGAGTGCGAAAAGCAAGAAAATATCAGCACAATCGCGGTAACGCTTCTTTGAGAGCAAAGTAAGAATTGCAATCGTACAGATTGCGGCAATTATGATAATTATTTGAGAGCTATATCCACCGTGCCAATTAACAAGCTTTGAATTCACTTTCTCTAGCGCTGCCGTGCTTCGACTATTTACCAAGGGAATCACCACTGGAATTAATCCAGCCGCACTTGCATATGCCCAGACAGATATTGATTTTCCTTTTCGACTAGATAACCGGTCAAGTTCTGTAATGAACGCTGAATCGCCAATTCCGAAATGAGTAGCGCTCATAAGCACTACTCCTATAAATCCCCATTGATTCCATCGCAGGATTGCCCAGATCGCTAGAAGAGCTACTGCAATGTAAATTGAAATGAAAAGAACCATTACGAAAGTTCGATTGCGCGGCAAGGTAATCAAATGATCAAGGGCGCCATGCGGAATTCCAATTGCTAGCGCTATAACCGCCATGGCAACCTGCCAGTTGAGGGAATTTGCACCTAACCAAGAAGTAAAAATAATCGAGAGGATAGTTACCATTGCAATTGATGCGCTGGAAAAGAGGCGCACCGTGGCGAAAGTCTTTAACTTGGCACCTTCCATAAGCCTGACATTAGCAATTTTCGCCGAGTTCTATGCCAAAATGCGACCGTGAAACAGTGGTCATATATGGCGATGCTCATATTTACCTTTTGCGGCTCTGTCTGGCTTGAGATTTTTCTAAAAACCGGAGTCCTACGCCGCATCAAGCGCGCTGCGCTAAGCATTCTTCCGGTAAGCATGTTTTTCTTAGCCTGGGATGCATATGCCATTGCGCAAGGGCATTGGTTCTTTGATCGGGAGCAAATCCTTGGAATTTTCGGACCATTTGATATTCCGTTAGAAGAGTATCTCTTCTTCATGGTTATTCCGCTGGCAGCAATTTTTACAATCGAAGGCGTCACTACAGTTAAACCGCATTGGCGAAAGGATGAGTTCGGCGAATGATTTACTCTGATATCGCCATCACCGCTTTTTCAATAGCGGTAATGACAGATTTATTCTTCTTTAAAACTTCAATGCTGACCCGTCCTGCATTCTGGACTTCCTACGCAATCATTCTTCCTTTTCAGTTTTTAACTAATTGGTGGCTAACATCTCGCAACATTGTCATGTACGACCCTGATGCAATCGTAGGATTGCGAATCTTCTCTGCTCCCGCCGAAGATATTCTCTTTGGCTTTGCGCTGGTCTTGGCCGTTATGGGTTTATGGGAAGTTCTTGGACGCAAGGGCTATCAACGAGATTAAAGAAGCGATAAAGAGTTAGTTAGCTTTTACCTCAAAGAGAAGTCCGGTTTCAGGTCTTAAAACTGGAAGCTCTAAACCAATAACCGCTAACTGCTCGCCGGTGAGTTGCACCGATGGCCACCATCCAGGCGCACCTTTTTGCAAGAAGCTCGGAGCGCTTAATTTTTCATTTATAGAAATCGTGTATTTTGTTTTCGCATCCAAGCCATCAAAAGCTGCTAATACTGGCCCAAAATTATCTAGTGAGGTTAGTTGCATATAGCTAAAGATCGCGTGCTTCTTATCTTTTGAGACTGTTCCGTATAAATAAGCATTGCTCTGAATAACATCGCTTCGGACGACATTGCCTGAGTGCAACAAATCGCGATTCTGCTTGTAGAAAGCTGCAAAATCTTTGAGTGTTGCAATTTCTCGCTCGCTTGCTTCTGTAATATCCCATTCAATTCCCGCATGACCAAAGAGCGCATTGATTGCGCGGAATGAAATATCGTGAGTGCGATGCATCTGGTGCCCGACAGTTGGTCCAATATGCGTGCCTAAGAATTCAGGTGGAATAACCATCGCCGTCCAACGCTGAATCTGCTGACGCTCAAGTGGATCGTTTTGATCAGAGGTCCAGAAACGATCTGTGTGTTCAATCATTCCGAGATCTACTCGGCCGCCTCCTGATGCGCATGATTCAATTTCAAGTCCTGGATGACGGCGCTTGAGCTCATCAAAGATGCGGTAAATAGCTTCGGTCTGTTTGCGAGCAACAGGGCGACCATCACTGATTGGATCAGTCAGATGTCGATTGTGATCCCACTTAATGTAAGCGATGTTATTTTCAGTCAGCACTGCATCAACTTGATTGAGCACATGGTTATACGCACCCTCTTTTGTGAGGTCTAGTACTTGTTGCCAACGACCTTCTACAGGAATGCGACCAGGTTCTTGCAGAATCCAATCAGGATGCGCGCGATAGAGATCTGAATCTGCATTGACCATCTCGCCCTCAAACCAGAGGCCGAATTCAATGCCTTTATCGTTAATGTATTTAATGATTGGCTGCAAACCATCCGGCCAGACATCCTTTGAGATAACCCAATCACCAAGTCCCATTTTGTCATCTCGACGGGAACCGAACCAACCATCATCGAGCACAACGCGCTCGACCCCAATCTCTGCTGCCTTATCAACAATTTTCTTAATTCCATCAAAGCTATGTTCGAAATAAACCGCTTCCCACATATTAAGAGTCAATGGACGCGGGCGAACTTTGGTGATGTGATTACTTCGTCCGCGAATCCAGTCATAGTGATTCGATGTAATTCCATCTAGACCTTCATCACTAAATGATGCGACTGCGCGTGGCGCTTGGTAGCTCTCGCCCGCTTTGAGAATAACTTCGCCCGGCAGTAAATACTCGCCGGCCCCAATTGCCTTGCTTCCATCGATCAAGCGCTCGACATGGTGAATGTTGTTTCCAGACCATGCCATTGCGAGTGACCAAGCTTGGCCGCTACGGAAGTTTGTAGAAGTGTTAAGCGCGACTTGTGTGATTGTGTAGTCGTGACCAGAGCGACCTTCAAAGCCTTCGCGAGAAGTTAAACCGTACGCAATATCTCGACGTTGTGGCTGACGTTCTTTCGTCCAATGTCCGTAAAAATCCAATACTTGGTCTGCTTGTTCAGTGAGCGGTAACCAATATAGAAAATGCTCAAGGAAATAATCGCCGGAACCCTTATTGGTTACCTTGCCATCGATTAGTAAGACATCACTTGGTGTGAGCGTATAACTAAGCTCGATTTCTAGCTGTGCAATTGGATCGGCAAATATCGCAATGAGTGAATTATCTTTTTGAGTAGCGCTCTTTAAAACAAAACGATTTGAAGATGCGACACCCCCGCGATGGCCACGCAAAGCAGGGTGGCCAATAAACCCGCGTGAATGCTCGCGCAAAACCAGATTACGAGGAGATACATCAAGTCCTCCGTGAAAATGTGGCTTGCGAAGTGAGTTCGATAAAGCCTGAAATCCACTTGCTTCCAGCCCCGCGATCTTCTTTCCCCAATGCAAAATTGAGAGAGTCTCATCGCCTTCTTCAAAGATGATTGATGAGCGCGATTGGCTGAGATGAATCATGGTTGAAGTCTATCCACGCTTAATTAGATTGGACACAGGCACCCATAACGCCAAGTAAGATTGCCCCCGCATCCAGATTTACTGGAGGCGGTAGCTCAGTTGGTTAGAGCCCCGAACTCATAATTCGGTCGTCGTCGGTTCGAGCCCGACCCGCCTCACAAATATCTTCATAATTTAGAAATATCTTGATGGAGGTTGTGGTCTCTGCGCGACCTTGCTGGCACACTCGCTCTCATGAAAGCAAAGCGCGAACGTAAAGCATCAAATGCCCTTATTCGAGATCGCCGGTCACTCTCAACTCAAAGAATCGTCTTTCTAGTAATCGCTGCCGCAGCTCCCCTGGCTGCCATGATCGGAAATGTTCCGCTTGCTTTAGTTTACGGAAATGGCGCCGGACTTCCAGTGGCCTACCTAGTTGCCGCAATAGTTCTAATCTGCTTTTCGACAGGTTATGCGGCGATGAGCCGACGAGTAATCAATACCGGAGCGTTCTACACATATATTTCTCGAGCCCTTGGAAAAGATATTGGCGTAGGCGCTGCCTATTTAGCTCTCACTTCTTATACAGCTATGACGTGTGGCCTGGCGGGTGCATTTGGGTACTTTATGCACGAACTTATTTTATCAGCAGCTGTAATTGATGTCCCATGGTTCATTCTTTCAATAATTGGAATCGCAATCGTTGCACTTCTTGGATATCGATCAGTTGATCTATCAGCAAAGATTTTGGGCTTTTTAATGATTGCTGAGTTTGCAGTCCTCATTGTCTTTGAAGTTATTGTCATTGCACAAAAGGGTCTATCTGCATTTCCACTTGAAAGCTTTAGTCACGAGCAAGCAACTTCTGGTCCATTCGGAATCGCAGCGCTGATTGCATTTACAAGTTTCATCGGTTTTGAATCTGCGGCGCTTTACGGTGAAGAGACCAAAAATCCTGAACGTAGTATCCCCCGGGCTACCTACATTGCCGTTCTCTCGGTTGGCGTCTTCTACGTCTTCACTACTTGGCTCATAATCGGTGCAACTGGTGTTGATAAATTGCAGTCACAAGCAAGCGCAGATGGAGGAGTTTTTGTACTAAATTTGCTGGATCAATACGGAGGAGAAGCGCTTTTTAGCATTGGAGCGGTATTGCTGTGCACCAGTGTTCTCGCTGGATACTCCGCTCTGCACAATGCCGCCAGCCGATACCTGTTCGCTTTAGGCCGTGAAAACATTGCACCACATATATTTGGTGAATATCATAAAGATTTCTTTAGCCCACATATTGCAAGCCTTGCAATCACTGGAGTCACTTCAGGTATTGCAATTGCTTTCGCCATTGCCGGAGCTGATCCTTATAAAGTTTTCGCTGCAAGTTTGATTGCTGTGGGCACTTTGGGAATCGTCGCACTACAGGCATTTGCATCGCTATCAGTTGTCGCCTTCTTCTGGAGACGCAAAGATCGCACTTGGTGGGCAGGGCTAGTTGCTCCCGCTATTGGATTTGTTGGCTTAATGGCTGCGTTTTTCCTAGCCGCAATTCATTACAACACTCTTACCGGTTCTGATAACAGGTGGGTTAATCTCGTGCCGGTCTTACTTTTGGTGGTGACGATTGCAGGAATTATTAATGGAATTCGAATTAAGAAGAACAAACCGGTTGTCTATGCGAAATTAGCTTCAACGCAACTTCGCTCTAGGAAAGAATCTGATATCCCTGCAGTTCAAGCGAGCTATTCGAAAAAATATTGTCTTGTGGGTGCAGGCCCCGCAGGTCTGGTTATGGCACGCGCGCTCATCAAAGAAGGCGTTCCTT
>WLNN01000077.1 GCA_009699765.1 Actinomycetota bacterium | reverse complement strand
GGAAATGACAGGAGCTACTTCCTTGGTGAAAAGCCTTGAAGCAGCTGGCGTCGATGTGATGTTTGGACTACCCGGTGGCGCCATTCTTCCTGCCTACGATCCCATCTTCGACTCCACCATTCGCCACATCTTGGTTCGCCACGAACAAGGTGCAGGTCACGCCGCAACTGGATATGCGCAAGTAACTGGTCGCGCAGGCGTTTGTATCGCAACATCTGGACCGGGTGCAACCAACCTCGTCACACCTTTGATGGATGCACAGATGGACTCTGTTCCAGTTGTTGCAATCACAGGTCAAGTTCCATCTGCAGCTATCGGTACAGATGCATTTCAAGAGGCAGATATCCGTGGCATCACAATGCCATTCACAAAACACAACTTTCTTATTACTCGCGCCGAAGATATTCCTCGTGCAATTGCCGAGGCGTTTCACATTGCAACATCTGGTCGTCCCGGCCCAGTACTAGTTGATATTGCTAAAGATGCTCTGCAAACGCAGACCACTTTTAATTGGCCAGAGAAAATCGAACTTGCTGGCTACAACCCAAAAATTAAGGCAGATGCGCAATCTATTACTGACGCTGCAGCGCTGATCGCACAATCAAAGAAGCCTGTCTTCTATGTTGGTGGCGGAGTCATCAAGGCAAACGCATCGAAAGAGCTCGCACAGTTAGTTGAAATTCTTGGTGCCCCTGTTGTCACAACTTTGATGGCGCGCGGTGCTTTCCCAGATTCTCACCCAATGCATCTTGGCATGCCAGGAATGCACGGAACTGTTGCCGCAGTAACTGCGCTACAGAAGGCAGATTTGCTCATCACTCTTGGAGCGCGCTTCGATGATCGTGTCACTGGCAAGCTTTCGACATTTGCTGTCAATGCCAAGATTATTCACGCTGATATTGATCCAGCAGAGATTCATAAGAACAAGTTTGCAGATGTTCCAGTTGTTGGAGATCTCCGAGAAACCATCACTGCACTTATCCCTGCACTGAAGGCTGCTCTTGCTAAGAATCGCCCAGATTTGGCTCCATGGAACGCATCAATGCAGAAATTGAAGTCTACTTATCCATTGGGTTACACACTTCCTGAAGATGGTTCGCTATCACCGCAAGCAGTTATCCAACGCATTGGTCAGATTTCTGGAACAGATACAGTCTTTACAGCCGGTGTTGGCCAACATCAAATGTGGGCATCACAATTTATTTCATACGAGCATCCTCGTACGTGGCTTAACTCAGGTGGTGCAGGAACTATGGGTTATGGAGTACCTGCTGCAATGGGTGCAAAAGTTGGTGCTCCAGATTCAACTGTTTGGGCAATCGATGGTGATGGTTGCTTCCAAATGACAAATCAAGAACTCGTAACTTGCGCACTAAATAATATTCCAATCAAGGTTGCAATTATTAATAACGAGTCTCTCGGAATGGTTCGCCAATGGCAGACTCTTTTCTATGAAGGCCGTTACTCAAATACCAGCCTAGATTCAAAGCGCGTTCCTAACTTCCCAATGCTCGCAGAAGCTATGGGCTGCGTAGGTTTATCTTGCGAACGTCCAGAGGATCTTGATTCAACTATCGAGAAAGCGATGTCTATTAACGATCAACCAGTTGTTGTTGATTTCCGTGTTCATCGTGATGCAATGGTCTGGCCAATGGTTGCCGCAGGAACATCTAATGATGAAATCATGATCGCCCGCGCTACCGCGCCTGACTGGGATTCACAGGAGCTCTAATGTCTATTCATACACTTGAAGTTCTAGTTGAAAACGAGCCAGGAGTCTTAGCTCGTGTTTCAGGGCTCTTTGCTCGACGCGCTTACAACATTGACACATTGGTCGTCGGGCCAACCGAAAACTCAGAAGTTTCGAAGATGGTTATTCAAGTAAATCTTGAGGGCCACTCTCTCGAGCAAGTAATAGCTCAATTAGACAAACTCATCAGTGTCATCAGCATTGTTGAACTTGCTAATGGAGAGAAGAAGCCAGCGCACGACACTCAACCGGATTATCAGAACTAACAAACCAAATAAATCTAAGTAAGAAACGACTAAAGGAGAAATACCGTGGCAACGATGTATCACGATCAGGATGCTGATCTATCTGTAATTCAAGGTCGCAAAGTCGCGATCATCGGTTATGGCTCACAGGGCCATGCACACGCACTTAACCTTCGTGACTCAGGTGTTGATGTTCGCGTTGGCCTTAAGGAAGGTTCACCTTCTCGTGCAAAGGCAGAGGCAGAAGGCCTTCGCGTTGTATCTGTTGCTGAAGCAGTTAAGGAAGCTAGCGTCATCATGCTCTTGGCTCCCGATCACTTGCAGCGCCACATTTACACAGATTCAATTTTGCCAAATCTCGAAAAGGGCGACGCGCTTTTCTTTGGCCACGGATTCAATATTCGTTTCGGTTACATCAAGCCATCAGCTGATGTAGATGTCTGCATGGTTGCGCCAAAGGGCCCAGGACACCTTGTGCGTCGTGAGTTCGCTGCAGGTCGTGGAGTTCCTGACATTGTTGCTGTTGAGCAAGATGCAACAGGAAATGCATGGCCCCTCACACTTTCTTATGCAAAGGCGATTGGCGGACTTCGCGCAGGCGGAATCCTCACAACATTTACTGAAGAGACAGAGACAGACTTGTTCGGTGAGCAAGCAGTTCTTTGCGGCGGCGCATCACAGCTAGTTATGTATGGCTTCGAGACACTTGTAGAAGCTGGTTACCAGCCTGAAGTTGCATATTTTGAGTGCTTGCACGAACTTAAGTTGATTGTTGACCTTATGTACGAAGGTGGAATCGCAAAGCAGCGTTGGTCAGTCTCTGACACAGCTGAGTTCGGTGACTACGTATCAGGTCCTCGCGTTATTGATCCACACGTTAAGGAGAACATGAAGGCAGTTCTTGCAGATATTCAATCAGGTGCATTTGCTAAGCGCTTCGTTGATGATCTCGAGAGCGGTGCTAAGGAATTCACAGCGCTGCGCGAAAAGGGCGAGTCTCACCAAATTGAAAAGGTTGGACGCGAACTCCGCAAGATGTTTAGCTGGATGAAGAAGGCTGACAACGATGATTACAAAGAAGGAAGTGCTGCGCGTGGCTAAACCTGTTGTTTTGATTGCTGAAGAACTCAGCGCTGCAACACTTGACGCACTTGGTCCTGACTTTGAGGTACGTAACTGTGACGGTGCAAACCGCGCAGAACTACTTGAAGCACTAGGTAAAGGCGTTGATGCGGTACTTATTCGTTCAGCGACAAAGATGGATGCAGAGGCAATCGCTGCGGCAAAGGGCTTAAAGGTCATTGCACGTGCGGGCGTTGGTCTAGATAACGTTGATATTCCTGCAGCAACTGCTGCCGGTGTCATGGTTGTTAATGCACCAACATCAAATATTGTCTCTGCTGCAGAGCTTGCAATTTCATTGTTGCTCGCATCTGCGCGATTTATCTCACCAGCACACGCTGCATTGCGTAATGGCAAGTGGGCACGTTCTAAGTACACCGGTGCAGAACTATTCGAGAAGACTCTCGGAATCGTTGGCTTTGGTCGTATCGGTCAGCTGGTTGCACATCGCATGCAGGCATTTGGCATGAACGTAATTGCTTACGATCCATACCTTCAACCAGCTCGTGCTGCACAGCTTGGCGTAGAGCTCGTTGAACTTGATGATCTCTTGAAGCGCTCAGACTTCATCACAATTCACCTTCCAAAGACAAAAGAGACAGCCAATCTCATTGGCGTTGAAGCACTTAAGAAGGTAAAGAAAGAAGTACGCATCATCAACGCTGCACGTGGTGGAGTTCTTGATGAAGCTGCTTTATATGACGCTATTACTGAAGGTCGTGTAGCTGGCGCTGGTCTCGATGTTTATGTGACCGAGCCATGCACAGACTCACCTTTGTTCCAATTGGATCAAGTTGTTGCAACACCACACCTCGGAGCATCTACTGATGAAGCTCAAGAGCGCGCAGGTATTGCAGTTGCTGTTTCAGTGCGCAAAGCACTCGCCGGAGAACTCGTACCGGATGCGGTTAACGTAAAGGGTGGAGCAATCCACGATGAGATTCGTCCTTCACTGCCATTGGTTGAAAAAATGGCTCAGATTGCAACAGCAATTGCAGGTGAGCTTCCAGTATCAATGGAGATTACAGTTAAAGGCGATATCTCTGGCCATGACTCTTCAGTTCTTGCAATCAGCGCACTTAAGGGTGCCTTGCTAGCAACCGGTGGCGAAGACGTTACATACGTTAATGCTCCAGGACTTGCAGCAGAACGCGGAATGTCATCATCTGTGACAACAACTGCAGATAGCCCTGAGTACCGTTCAATGATTTCATTGCATGCTGCCCTTGCTAGTGGTCATCAGATCAGAGTTGATGGAACTCTGATGGGTATTAAGAAGGTAGAGAAGATCATCGCAATCGATGGCTTTGATCTCGATCTTCCACCTACTGAAAATCTCTTGTTCCTTCGCTACACAGATAAGCCCGGTGTAGTTGGAGCAGTTGGAAATTCACTCGGAAGTGCAAATATCAACATCGCTGGCATGCAGGTTGCTCGTGAAGCAGCTGGCGGAAAAGCGCTGATGGCACTTACTGTTGATTCAACTGTTTCTGATGCAGTAACTGCTGCAATCAAGAAAGAGATCTCTGCCGACCTCGTCCGTTCAGTCTCATTGGTAGGTTAATTCAAATATGTCTAAGTCATTCAACCTTGCAGTGATTCCAGGCGATGGAATCGGTACTGAAGTTGTCGCAGAAGGTCTAAAGGTTCTTGATGTCGTTGCTGCAAAGTACGGCGTTACTTTCAATAAGACTAACTACGACCTCGGTGCTGGTTATTGGCATCGCACTGGAGAAGTTCTACCTGACTCAGTTATGGCAGAGCTTGCAAAGGCAGATGTAATTCTTCTCGGCGCCGTGGGAGACCCAAGCGTTCCTTCAGGAGTTCTTGAGCGCGGTCTTTTGCTTAAGCTTCGCTTCGCCTTCGATCATTACATCAATCTTCGCCCTGCAAAGTTGATGCCTGGAGTTATTGGTCCGCTTGCAACAAAAGCACCAATCGATTTCGTGGTTGTCCGCGAAGGGACAGAAGGCCCTTATGTCGGAGCCGGTGGAACATTGGCTGAAGGAACTGACGCAGAGATTGCAACTGAGGAATCACTCAACACTCGTCGCGGTGCAGAGCGAGTTATTCGCGATGCATTCGAGCGCGCTTCAAAGCGTGAGCGTAAGAAGCTAACACTTGTTCACAAGAACAATGTTCTAACTCGTGCTGGCGGTCTTTGGACTCGCACATTTAATCAAGTTGCAAAGGAATATCCAGCTATCGCCACTGATTACCTGCATGTTGATGCGGCTTCGATGTTCTTTGTTACCAACCCAGAGCGCTTCGATGTTGTTGTTTCAGATAACTTATTCGGAGATATTTTGACTGACATTGCAGCTGCTATCTGTGGCGGTATTGGTTTGGCAGCCTCTGGAAATATCAACCCAACAGGTAAGTTCCCATCAATGTTTGAACCAGTACATGGTTCTGCGCCAGATATTGCTGGCAAGAATATTGCTGACCCAACCGCGACAATCATGTCCGTTGCCATGATGCTTGATCACTTAGGGCTTACTGACGCTGCTCGTGATGTTGAGAAGGCTGTTGCTCAGGATCTGCTTAATCGTGGAGACTCAAAGCGCAGCACAACTGAAGTCGGCAGCGCGTTAGTTGAATTGGTGAAGTAAATGAAGACGACTCTCAACCCCAATGCTGTACCTGCAGAAAAACGCGAAGCACTAATTGCTGAGGGCGGATTCGGTAAGTACTACACAGATCACATGGTGGTCTGTGATTGGTCTGAGAGCACAGGTTGGTCAGAGCCTGAGTTAGTTCCTTATGGACCTCTTACTTTAGATCCAGCAACTGCAGTTTTTCATTACGGTCAAGAGATCTTCGAAGGCATGAAGGCATATCGCCAACCAGATGGAAGCGTTGCGCTTTTTCGTCCCGAGGCTAATGCACGACGTTTTGCAAAGTCTGCAGCTCGACTAGCACTTCCTGAGATGCCAGAAGAGTTATTCCTTGAAACAGTTCATACACTTGTAAATCAAGATATCAATTGGGTTCCAAAGAATGTGGGGGAGTCTCTCTATATTCGCCCATTTATGATTGCAACAGAAGTTGGTCTTGGCGTTCGTCCTTCAAATAAAGCAAAGTACATTCTTATTGCAACACCTGCCGGAGCTTACTTTGACCCTTCAAAGCCAGTCTCTGTCTGGATCTCAACAGAGTACGTTCGCGCAGCTCAGGGTGGAACAGGTGAAGCAAAGTGCGGTGGAAACTACGCAGCATCTCTTATTGCCCAGAAAGCTGCTGCCGCACAAGGCTGCGATCAAGTTGTTTGGATTGACGCAAAAGAACGTAAGTGGGTTGAAGAGATGGGCGG
>WLNN01000076.1 GCA_009699765.1 Actinomycetota bacterium | reverse complement strand
TGCCTATGGTTTAGATAAGGCAGATAAAGAGCAGACAATTCTTGTCTTCGACCTTGGTGGTGGAACATTTGACGTTTCACTTCTAGAAATCGGCGATGGCGTTGTAGAAGTAAAAGCAACATCAGGTGATAACCACCTCGGTGGAGATGATTGGGATCAAGCACTTGTTGATCACCTTGTAAAAACATTCGGATCAGCAAATGGAATTGACCTCACAAAAGATAAGATGGCAATGCAGCGCATTCGTGAAGCATCAGAAAAAGCGAAGATCGAACTCTCATCTTCACAATCTGCAACAATTAACTTGCCGTATATAACTGTTGATTCAGAGAAGAACCCACTATTCCTTGATGAAACAATTACACGTGCACAATTCCAAGCACTTACTGCTGACCTACTTGATCGCTGTAAGAAGCCATTCCAAGCTGTTCTAAAAGATGCAGGAATTGCAATCAGCAAAATTGAATCAGTTGTTCTTGTTGGTGGATCAACACGCATGCCAGCTGTTGTTGATTTAGTACGCGAACTAACTGGCGGAAAAGAGCCAAATAAAGGCGTAAACCCTGATGAAGTAGTCGCTGTTGGCGCATCACTTCAAGCCGGAGTTCTAAAGGGTGAAGTGAAAGACGTTCTCCTTCTTGATGTCACACCACTATCACTTGGCATTGAAACCAAGGGTGGAGTTATGACAAAGTTAATCGAGCGCAACACAACAATTCCAACTAAGCGTTCTGAAATCTTTACAACTGCTGACGACAGCCAGCCAGCGGTTCAGATTCAGGCCTACCAAGGTGAGCGCGAAATGGCGGCCTATAACAAGAAGCTAGGAATGTTTGAACTCACAGGTATTGCGCCAGCACCACGTGGTGTTCCACAAATCGAAGTTACATTCGATATCGATGCCAATGGAATCGTTCATGTATCTGCAAAAGATCTTGCAACAGGCAAAGAGCAGGGAATGACAATCACTGGTGGGTCAGCTTTATCAAAGGATGAGATTGATCGTATGATGCAAGATGCTGAAGCACACGCTAATGAAGATAAGCAGCGTCGTGAAGAAGCAGAGATCCGTAACACTGGAGACTCATTGCTCTATCAGACAGAGAAGTTCCTTAAGGATAATGAAGGCAAGTTCGAAGGCGAGCTCGCAGAGAAGAAAACCGAACTCGACGCTGCTCTTGAAGAGCTAAAGACAAATCTCGGCGGTGCAAACTTCGAGATGATTAAGACTTCAACCGAAAAGGTATCAACACTTTCACAAGCACTCGGTGGTGCTTTATATGCAAACACAGCAGCCCAAGCAGAAGGTGCAGCAGCTGATGATGGTGTCGAAGATGCTGAGGTTGTTGATGAGGCGGAAGCTAACTAATGAGCGAAGAAACAACTCCTGTTGTTGAAGACGTTCTTGAAGATGTTGTAGTAGAGGCTGCGCCGGTTCAAGAAATTGATCCGGTAGCAGCACTTACTGGTGACCTTCAGCGCCTACAGGCCGAGTACGCCAATTACCGAAAGCGAGTTGAACGCGATCGAGCAGTGGCCTCTGAAGTGGCTGTCGCATCGGTGTTATCTGAGCTTTTAGCCACTTTAGACGATATCGACCGAGCGTCGCAACACGGCGAACTCACAGGTGGATTTAAGGCAGTCGCTGACCAACTGACATCTCTAACGAATCGTTTTGGATTAGAGCGTTACGGCACCGAAGGCGAACCATTTGATCCACAGATTCATGAAGCCCTTATGCACGATACATCCGCCGATGTCGCAGTGCCTACAGCTTCAAAAATATTGCAACCCGGATTTAAATATAGAGAACGCATCTTACGTCCAGCGCGTGTAGCTGTAACGGATCCAGCAGAGTAATCAGATGGCAGCGAAAGATCTCTACGAGAAAGACTTCTACAAAATCTTGGGAATTGATAAAAAATCAACCCCTGAAGAAATTAAGAAGAAGTACAGATCTCTAGCACGTGATTTGCACCCAGATAAAACCGAAGGCGATGCCGCGCTAGAAGAAAAATTCAAGGCAGTCTCTGAAGCTTATGACATTCTCTCTGATCCAAAGAAGCGCGCCGAATACGATGAAGCACGTTCACTCTTTGAACGCGGTGGTTTCCGCGCACCTACCGGCGGCATGGGTGGCGGAGATTTCGCAGATATGTTCGGTGGTGGAAACCCACAAGATATTTTTGCAAACCTCTTTGGTGGCGCCGGAATGCGACGCGGCCCACGTAAAGGTCAAGATTTACAAACAGAATCCACAATCACTTTTAAAGAATCTATTTTTGGAACAACTCTTGATCTAAAACTTTCAACAGATGGAAAAGCAGCCCAAAATATAACTGCGCGAGTACCAGCTGGAGTAAATGACGGAGCCAAGATTCGTGTTAAAGGCAAGGGTGCGCCAGGAGAAGCTGGACCTGGGGATCTCTTTATTTTACTAACCGTAAGTCCGCACCCAATCTTTTCGCGCAAAGGCGAAAATTTATTGCTAACTCTGCCAGTATCTTTTGCTGAAGCCACGCTGGGTGCAGATATAAAAGTACCAACCTTGTCAGGTGATGATGTGACTGTGCGATTAGCCGCTGGAACCCCTACAGGACGCGTACTTCGCGTCAAAGGACGGGGAATCACAAAAGGTCACACCGTCGGAGATTTGCTTGTCAGTATCGAAGTGCAAATCCCACGTCGAGTTGAGGGCGAAGCGCTAGCAGCGCTAAAAAAGTTTGATGAACTTACAAATGATCACGATGTACGTGCAGAGTTTATAACAAAGGCAAAAGTATGAGCGAAAAACGCGAACCACAAGAAATGGATGACGATGCAGGTTTATATGTCATCTCAGTGGCTGCCGAACTGTCAGGGCTACATCCACAAACTCTTCGCCAATACGATCGGCTAGGTATAGTTTCACCAAACCGAACAGAGGGACGCAATCGCCGTTACTCTTTACGAGATATTGCATCACTTCGTATGGTGCAGCGACTTGTCGGTGAAGGCATCAACCATGCCGGCGTAAAACGGATTATCCAATTAGAGACAGCTATGGCCAATATGGCGATTGAGGTCGCCCAATTACGCATTGAGGTTGATGCACTTTTGAATGAAAACCCACCAAAATCTTTACCTAAAAATAGAAAACCAGAAGTAATCGTCTACAACGAAGAGAAGAGATAAGGTCAGAGCATGAGCGCATATGAATCCCTAAAGAAGCAGATCATCAAGAAGGCTGTTGTTCATGGCAAAGTGACACTCTCCTCAGGAAAAGAAGCTGACTATTACGTCGATCTTCGTCGCATCACACTAGATCATGTAGCGGCCCCACTAGTTGGAAAAGTAATGCTTAAACTTACAAAGAAACTTGATTACGAGGCAGTCGGTGGTCTCACTCTTGGCGCCGATCCTGTAGCAACCGCGATGATGCACATTGCTGCACGAAAGGGGCGCAAATTAAATTCTTTCGTTGTACGTAAAGAAGGAAAGGCGCACGGACTGCAGCGCCGCATTGAAGGTCCCGATGTTGCAGGCAAGCGAGTTTTGGCAATCGAAGACACATCAACAACTGGTGGTTCAGTTCTTACCGCAGTAGAAGCACTAAAAGAGGCTGGTGCAATCGTTGTAGGCGTGGCAGTTATCGTTGAGCGAGGCGCAAAAGAGGCTATAGAAGCTGCCGGATATAAGTATTACGCTGCTTATTCACTCAAAGATCTAGGTCTTGAAAAGTAGATTTAGCTTAAATCTTTCTTAGAACGCCACTCTTTAAGCACTTCAAGGGCAACCGGTAAAACACTGACCAGCACAATCAAGGCGATGATAGGCAGTAAGTATTTATCAATCGATCCACTGATTCGCTCACCCAAAATATAGCCCGCACCCAAAATTAATTGTGTCCAAAGCACTGCGCCAATAGCGTTCCAGAGAAAGAATTTACGTGCTGGATAGGCAATGATTCCTACCATCGGATTAATTAGCGTTCGCACAAAAGGTATAAAGCGAGCCAAAATCAAGGCTTTTCCCACACCGTATTTGGAAAGCCAACGCTCTGTTTGAGCAACTCGGGCTTGTGTAAAAAAACGGCCATTAGGACGATCAAATAACTTTCGCCCAAACTTTCCACCAATAAAGTGTCCAAATTGCGAACCAATAATTGCAATAAGAGGTGCACCAATAAATATCGAAACCGGATCAAGTGAAGCACCGCCCAAAATTTCTGCACCAGCATTCGAAGCGGCGATTCCTGCAATAAAGAGGAGTGAATCACCCGGAAAAGCTAATCCAACGAGCAATCCAGTCTCAGCAAAAATAATTGCTAGGACTCCAATTAATCCTAAATCGCCCACGATTGAATGCGCATCAAAGAGGTTGGTAGCAAAACTCATATTCAGAGGATAAGGTACGCGCCATGCAATTGCACCAGACCGAGAGTGTGTTCACTGAGAGTCTTCGTCCGACTTTTCATTTCACGCCTGAGCTGAATTGGATGAACGATCCAAACGGTCTCGTCTTTCATAAAGGTAAATATCACCTCTTCTTTCAACATAACCCGGACGGGATTCTCTGGGGCAACATGTCTTGGGGTCATGCAGTGAGCACAGACCTAATTAACTGGGAGCATCTACCAGTTGCTATTGCATGTACAGAGACAGCAGGAATTTTTAGTGGAAGCGTTGTTATCGACCACACCAATAGCAGTGGATTTGGCTCATTAGAGAACCCACCAATGGTTGCGATTTATACACTGCACCAAAATGATCAAAGCAATCAATCACAGCACATTGCTTATAGTTTGGATGATGGCTTAACATGGGTGAAATACGCTAACAACCCAGTCCTCGATTTAGGGATGAAAGATTTCCGGGATCCGAAAGTTTCCTGGGATGCGTCAACAAATACCTGGCTTATGACTGTTGCAAAACCTCTTGAGTTCAAAATCTCTTTCTTTACATCTCCCGATTTAAAGAGCTGGAGCCATCTCTCTGATTTTGGCCCACTCGGTGCAACTGGTGGGTGTTGGGAATGTCCAGATCTATTTTCATTACCCGCACCAACTGGTGAAAAAGTTTGGGTCTTACTGGTCTCCCTTAATCCTGGTGGAATTACAAACGGTTCAGGAACGCAATATTTTATTGGCAACTGGGACGGAACAACTTTTACAACAGAACAAAAATCAACCAAGTGGATTGATTACGGGCGCGATAACTATGCTGGTGTGACATTTAATGATGCGCCAGAAGGTCGCAGAATTTTTATCGGCTGGATGAGTAATTGGGAGTATGCAGTAAATTTCCCATCACCAATTTGGCGCGGGCAAATGACAACTCCAAGAGAGTTAGCAATTGTTGAGGCAGACGGGGAAATATTTCTATCCTCCAATCCAATCTCAGAGTTAAAAACAGAACACGATTATTCGTTTGAGATAAATGCAAATGAAGATTCAATATTTACAATTTCGAGTGAAAATAAGGAAGTTGTAATCAATTACGACGCAAGCAGAAAGAAAATTTCTATAAACCGAAGCGATGCATGGCTTTCAGATATAAATGACACACCTCAAATTTCACCAAAAATAGATTTGGAAAATTTCACACTTCGGATTCTGCTTGATCACGGAAGCGCCGAAATTTTCGTCCCCGAGGTCGGTCTCTCAATGACCAGCCTGCACACCCTCCCGGCATCAAGCGTGGTTCTGCAAAAAACTGCAAAAAGGTTGCAATAGAGTTATTGCGCCTGCCTTCCCACGCCTATATCCCTAGCCCTACCTTTTACCAACAGCCAGCACTCCTAGGGGCTGGCTAACCCGTGAAAGGAAATACTTCATATGAAGAAAGTTACAAAGTTTGGTGCTCTCGCACTAGCTTCAGCTCTCTCTGTGACAGTACTTTCAGTTGCTCCATCAGCGACTGCAGCTACATGTTCAAAGAAGACAGAAGTAACAATGCTCGGAACAATCAAGGATGAAATCAAAGATCAGTTCCTTGCAGCAGTTAAGAAGTACAACGCTAGCCAAAAGTGCTACACACTTAAGTCATTAACTGGCGACAAGAAGCTCACATTCCTTCAGAACGTGACACCTATGTACGCAGCGAAGAACGCCCCAACAATCATGTACACACTCCAAGAGATTCCTGACATGGCTGACAAGGTTATGGACTGGAAGGGTACAAAGCTTGTAAAGCTTGTTTCTCCTTCACTTCTTGACGCTGCAACAATCAAGGGTAAGGTCGTTGGTGTTCCATCAACAGCTGAAGCTTTCGGTCTCCTTTACAACAAGAAGGTAATCGATGCAGCTGGTATCGATGTTTCAAAGATCAAGACACGTACTGATCTAGAAGCTGCATTCAAGACACTTCAGTCAAAGGGCAAGAAGGCAATTCACTTCTCAGCAATTTGGTGGTCACTTGGTGCACACTTCACAAACATCTTCCATGCAAACGCAGGAAAGACACACGAAGCTCG
>WLNN01000075.1 GCA_009699765.1 Actinomycetota bacterium | reverse complement strand
TCGGCGTAATCACTCAGCTGGGCGGTCAAACACCACTGGGACTAGCAGCTGGCCTTAAAGCAGCAGGCGTAAATATTTTGGGAACTAGCCCAGAGGCAATCAATCTCGCTGAGGAACGCGGTGCATTTGGAGATGTGCTTAAGTCGAAGAATTTGACGGCCCCCGAATTTGGGATGGCTTCATCTGAATCGGAGGCGATTTCAATCGCTCAACGAATTGGCTATCCCGTACTGGTCCGTCCATCCTTTGTTCTCGGTGGGCGCGGAATGGAGATCGTCTATGACGATGAATCTCTATCTGGCTTCATAACTCGAGCAACAGATATCACCCCCGACCATCCGGTTTTGGTAGATAGATTCTTGGATTCAGCAATCGAATTAGATGTAGATGCACTTTATGACGGAGTCGAACTCTTTCTCGGTGGAATCATGGAACATATTGAAGAGGCGGGAATTCACTCAGGAGACTCAGCCTGCGTTCTTCCCTCTATGACAATATCGGATGCTGCACGCAAGGAGATTCGTGAAGCAACTCTCGCTATTGCACAGGGTGTTGGTGTTCGCGGACTTATAAATATTCAATTCGCGATGGCCGAAAACATTCTCTATGTTCTTGAGGCGAATCCTCGCGCATCCAGAACTGTTCCTTTTGTCTCTAAGGCAACGGGTGTCCCGTTAGCAAAGGCGGCTGCACGAATTTCTGTAGGAACATCAATTGAAGAGCTAAAAGCAGAAGGAATGCTCCCGGCTACAGATGCAGAAGTGCCTAGAGGTATTAGCGTGAAAGAAGCAGTACTGCCATGGAATCGATTCCGACGTACCGACGGTAGAGGCGTTGATGCGGTACTGGGCCCTGAGATGCGTTCAACAGGCGAAGTCATGGGAATCTCTTCTAGTTTTGGTGGAGCGTATGCGAAGAGTCAGATCAGCTCTTTCGGACCACTGCCTAAATCAGGAACCGTCTTTATTTCACTTGCTGATAAAGATAAACCTGCCGGTGTTGAGGCGGCTCGCGCTCTGGTCGAACTCGGTTTTAGAGTTCTCACAACTTCCGGAACTGGAAACTTTCTTACATCCCATGGGGTCGCAACCTCTTTGGTTCGAAAGAACTCAGAGGGACGCGGACCATTAGCTGAGCCGACGATTGTGGATATTCTGAATTCAGGAGAAATTGACCTAGTGATTAACACACCTGTAGGTCGCGGTACTCGCGCAGATGGTTGGGCAATTCGAACCGCTGCAGTTCAGCGGAGCATCCCGATTATCACAACAACCCCTGGTTTTAGCGCTGCTGTTGAGGGAATTCGAGTACTACGACAGGGCGACCTCGGGGTTAAGTCGATCCAGGAGTGGCTCGCATGAGCACAATTAACAAGGCAGCACTTCAAAGGCAAGCAACGCTTATTGCCAATAAGCGCATCGGTGCTTATCACCAAATTATTTTCAGCGTCGGTGATGTGGTTCGCCACTGTAAGCCAGGTAATTTCATAGCAATTGCAGTTGGTGGTGATTCATCCAAGATGATTCTACGAAGAGCTTTTGCAATCTCTAGAACTTCGGAGAATGCTCAATTTGGGGGAACTGTAGAACTCATTGTTGCGCCTCACGGTAGTGGTTCCAAATGGCTCTGCGCTCAGCAAGAAGGAACAGAAATTGATGTCGTTGTTCCCCTCGGAAAAGCATTTGGTATTCCTACTGAACCCGCAAATGCACTCCTCATTGGCGGCGGTTATGGATCCGCGCCACTCTTCGGATTGGCGGATGTTCTTAAATCTCGTGGGTGCAGAGTTGATATGGTTTTAGGTGCAAGCGTAGGAAGCAAAATTTATGCACCGATGGAGGGCAAGCGTTCTGTTAATTCACTCAAGATTTTCACTGAAGATGGCTCAATGGGAGAGACGGGAAGAGTTACCTCGCAGTTGAAGGAAATCATCACAGAACGTGAAGTCGAAATTATTTATTCATGTGGGCCGATGGCAATGCTTCAAGCAGTTACTGAAATTGCCTCATCTTTGGGTGTTATCCATCAAGCTTCAGTAGAAGAAGCAATGGCATGTGGCATCGGAATATGCATGACATGCGTTCTGCCAATACGCGGTGAGGACGGAACGGTCTCTATGAAACGTTCTTGCATTGATGGTCCGGTTATGGACGGAGCAACAGTTTGTTGGGATCTAGTTGGTAAAAGCACGGAGAACTTCTCATGAGTGCACATTCAGTGGATATCTCAACAACACTTGGAAATGCATGGTTTCCTGCGCCAATTTTCACGGCAAGCGGTTGTGCCAGCAGCGGTAAAGAATTGGCTCAATTCTTTCCACTGAAGGATATTGGCGCTGTCGTAACTAAGTCCGTGATGAACAAGCCTCGCCACGGTAGGCCGACACCTCGTATGGCAGAGACTCCTTCAGGCATGCTCAATTCAATCGGATTGCAAGGTCCGGGAATAGACGCCTTTCTTGCAAATGATGTTCCATGGTTACTTGCTCAAAATGCGCGAGTCATTGTCTCAATCGCTGGTGAAACTGCAGATGAATATGGTGTTCTCGCTCGAAAGCTTCGTTCGACACCGGGAATCTCTGCGATTGAAGTAAATATTTCCTGTCCGAATGTAGAAAATCGCGGCTTGGTTTTCGCTACCGATCGAGATACTTCCTGCCGCGTTATCGATAGCGTTCGTAAAGTTATTGGCGGTGAGATTCCTATACTCGCAAAACTCACACCAGATGTAACAAATATTGTTGATGTAGCAAAAGGAGTTATAGATTCCGGTGCCGACGGTCTCGCCCTGATAAATACCGTTCTTGGAATGGTAATTAATATCGATACGATGAGACCGCATCTTGGCGGAAAGACTGGGGGTCTATCCGGGCCAGCTATTCGTCCAATAGCTGTTCGAGCGATTTACCAAGTGCGAGAGGCTCTACCTACCGTTCCGATTTTAGGAATGGGTGGTGTATCTAGCGGACGTGATGCCCTAGAACTCATTCTTGCTGGCGCTTCAGGAGTTTCTGTCGGTACTGCAAGTTTCGGTAACCCAACAGCGGTTATTTCAATCCAAAATGAACTGCGAGAACTACTTGCACAACGTGGTTTCACTTCACTAAAACAAGCCATTGGCTATGCCCACCGGGTTTAACCACTACTCAAGAAGAGAGAAATTATCTTGCGCGCACCTATTATCCTCGCCGTCGATACACGTGATTTAGAAATTGCAAAGCGATGGATTGAAGCCACTCGTGAAAGCGTCAGTGTTTATAAACTCGGACTTGAGTTCTATCTCACTTTCGGTGCAGATGGAGTGAGTTCTCTTAAGTCAGAGTTCGGTATTGATATCTTTTTGGATCTAAAACTTCATGACATCCCGAACACCGTTGCATCTGCCTCATCTGCCATCTCATCTATTAATCCAAGATTCCTTACAGTCCATGCTTCAGGCGGGTCAAAGATGATTAAAGCCGCAGTGGAGGCTGTCCCGCATATAGATATAACCGCTGTCACAATCCTTACCTCCCTCTCCGAGGAAGATCTCTTTGATATTGGTTTTGCAAATCCTGCATTAGAGAGCGCCGTCGCTTTAGCCGAGCTTGCCGTACGAGCGGGGGCTAGAGCTATCGTCTCCTCGCCACTAGAAATAAGTGCAATAAGAAATGCAGTCGGTCCAGATCCAATAATCATCACACCCGGGGTGCGACCAAGTGGCTCCAGAAAGAGCGATGACCAAGTTCGCACAATGACCCCCGAAGATGCAATCGCGGCTGGCGCTTCATACGTAGTAATCGGGCGACCAATCACTGGTGCTTGGGCAGATGGGGCTGCTGCCATGACTGCAGCAGCTAGCAACATAGCAAACCAAATCATTGGATAGAATTAGCACGTGCCATTACCTCCGAAATTAAGTGATGAGGAACGCAAGCATGCGTTGGAGTTGGCGAAGAAAGCACGACAAGAACGCGCGCATTATAAGAACGAGTTAAATCGCGGACAGATGACTTTAGGAACCTTCATTTCTATCGCTGCTGAAAATGAAGTTCTAGGAAAGATGCGTGTTGCAGAATTATTGGAATCATTGCCGGGTTATGGGAAAATTCGAGCACACGCACTCATGGAGAGATTCAATATTTCACCAACAAGACGAGTGCAGGGTTTAGGGCACCATCAACGATCTGCTTTATTAAGGGAGTTTGAGATCCCATCTACTCAAACGCGTGGAAAGTTACTAGTCCTCTCAGGTCCTGGGGGAGTCGGCAAGAGTTCTGTAGCGAAGGCGCTTCGCGATACGCCAGGATTCTGGGTGAGTGTTTCCGCAACAACTCGTGCGCCACGATTTAACGAGATTGATGGTGTGGATTATTTCTTTTTTTCAAATGAAGAGTTTGATAAGGCTATTGCAGAAAATCGTTTCTTGGAGTGGGCAGAATTTGCCGGTAATCGATATGGAACTCCTAAAGCTGCTGTTGAATCGACTCTTGCATCCGGTATCCATGTTCTACTTGAGATTGAAATCGCAGGTGCTAAACAAGTTAGAGAGCAGGCTCAATCGGCTCACTTAGTCTTTTTGGAGCCACCTTCATGGGAGGAGCTGGTCTCTCGCTTAGAAGGCAGAGGCACCGACTCGCCTGAACGCAGAGCGGCCCGTTTGGCCCTGGCCCAAGAAGAGTTAGCTGCAGCGCCCTTTTTCGATACGGTGATCGTCAATGAACGGGTCGAGGATGTGGTCGCGAGCCTGATAAGATTGGCCTCCTTGTAAGGCATACCTACAAGTACCTGATTTTTGATTTAAAGGAGTAAGCCATGAGCGCACATGCCGACGGAATTACTAACCCACCTATCGATGAACTTCTAGATAAGAGTGGTTCAAAGTACGCGCTTGTTCTATATGCAGCAAAGCGCGCACGTCAGATCAACGCTTACTATTCACAGCTCAATGAAGGCTTGCTTGAGTACGTAGGACCTCTAGTAGACACCTATGTTCATGAGAAGCCTCTTTCAATCGCTCTTCGCGAGATCAATGAGGGTCTATTGACCATCGAAAATCTCGAACCAACAGCTTAATTTTCTCTAGCAAATCATGTCCGCCCCACATCGAGAGATTATTCTCGGAGTCGGAGGCGGCATTGCTGCATATAAGGCTTGCGATTTACTAAGACGTCTTCAAGATAGGTCTTTTGCGGTGACAGTTGTACCGACACCATCAAGTTTAAATTTTGTTGGTAAAGCAACTTGGGAAGCGCTCTCTGGGCGACAGGTAACCACAGAAGTTTTTGATGCGGTAGATCAAGTGCGACACGTAAGTTTGGCCAGGAAAGCAGAGGCCATTGTGATCGCACCAGCTACTGCTGATTTGATTGCACGTATCGCGGCTGGTCGAGCGGATGACCTACTTACCAATGTTGTTCTTGCCTCATCCTCGCCGATTCTTATTGTTCCAGCAATGCATCCAGCAATGTGGTTTAACAAAGCTACGCAAGCAAATGTAGAAACCTTGCGTTCTCGCGGAATCGATGTAATGGAGCCCGCAGAAGGAGCGCTCACCAGTGGCGATGTCGGTAGGGGTCGTTTTCCTGAAACTTCAGAAATTGTCTCAAGATTTATCACGTCAACATTGAGAGACCAGGATCTAGCTGGCATGAAAGTTCTCGTCACTGCTGGGGGTACTCGCGAAGCGATCGATCCAGTTCGCTTTATCGGAAATCGCTCTACTGGAATTCAAGGCGTAGCACTTGCGGAGGCAGCTTTATCGCGTGGTGCCGATGTATCCCTCATAATCGCAAATAGTGAATTGGCATCTCATCCGGCAATCACGCGCTTTGATGTTAGCTCTGTTGATGAGATGTTTTCCCAATTGAAATCCTCATTTCTTGAGACGAATTTCCTCTTTATGGCTGCAGCAGTCTCTGACGCGAGACCGACTTTAACATCTGAAAGAAAATTGAAAAAAGAAGATTTCTCAAGAATTGATTTGGTGCAAAACCCAGATATTTTAGCTTCGATTTCTTCAACTAAATCGCAGCAAGTGATTGTAGCTTTTGCAGCCGAAACGGATGGTGACATTATTTCGCAGGCACTTTCAAAGCTGGCAAATAAAGGTGCAGATTTGATCTATCTCAATAGTGTTGCCAATGGAGCCATCTTCGGTTCTGCTACAACTTCTGGGTTTATTTTAGATTCTTCTGGAGTAATTGATACTGTGACTGAAGTATCCAAGGACTCCCTGGCCCATCTTCTTATCAATCACGCCATCTCTACACGCAATAAGTTAGGCTAACCGAATGTCAAAGCGCCTCTTCACATCAGAATCTGTAACAGAAGGTCACCCAGATAAGATCGCCGACCAGATTTCAGATGCGATTCTGGATTCACTCCTTACACAAGACTCTGCCAGCCGTGTCGCAGTGGAAACATTGATTACGACGGGACAAGTTCATGTTGCTGGCGAAGTTGCAACATCGGGCTACGCAGATGTCATGGGCATAGTT
>WLNN01000074.1 GCA_009699765.1 Actinomycetota bacterium | reverse complement strand
GGAAAGACTGGAACATCACAATCAAATGCATCTGCATGGTTTAGTGCTTACACACCACAACTTGCAGCATCTGTTGCCCTCTTTAGAGATAGCGCATCAGAATCTCTTAACGGAATTGGTGGGCTAACTTCAGTTACTGGTGGATCTTTCCCTGCGCGCATTTGGACCTCTTTTATGAAAGGCGCGTTAAGAGATGAACCGGTTCTAGATTTCCCCGCCCCATCAAATATCGGCGGACTAGATCCGATTGTGATGACTAGTGGTGGTAAGCAATCCATGAAGAGTAAGTAAAGCTTTCTCAATGCGTGTCACAACACGAGTCGTTCTACTTCTTGCAATAGTTGCATCACTGTTTTCATTTGGAAAGTTTGCTCATTGCGAAAAAACAGTGTGGGCTGGGCCAGATCAATACATCCACGCCTGTTATAGCGACTTACCGGCACTTTATAGCACTCGTTC
Organism: Actinomycetota bacterium; assembly: GCA_009699765.1. Classification (GTDB taxonomy): domain Bacteria; phylum Actinomycetota; class Actinomycetes; order Nanopelagicales; family Nanopelagicaceae; genus Planktophila. The sequence continues at coordinate 6,107 of WLNN01000074.1, read as the reverse complement.
TTTCGGTAAAGGCGAATGGGCTTTTAATGGAGATGAGTTGGCAACAGAATATCCAGCTCTTCAAGGCGCAATTATGTGGGCCACCGCAAAGGTATCACCGGAAGGTCCTGTCGCGTATTTCAACTTTGGTGCAATATTGATTGCACTTCTATTCATAGGCTCGGCGTTAATTTTTTATCGCATGAAACCAGAGTTAGCGATTGTGTATGCACTTGCGCCAACAGGAATATTAGCCCTCTATATCAACTGGGATCTTTGGGCAATCGTCACAATGTTGCTTTCTATATATTGGTTCGATCGCAAAAAGGAATTAGCGAGCGCGGCCATATTAGGAATCTCAATCGCAACTAAATTCTTTCCCATAGTGCTCTTGCTCCCAGTTGCAATAATTTATATTCGCCGAAGAGAGATTAAGCAAGGCATCACATACATAGCGCTATCACTTGCCACATTTATCGCAATCAATATTCCATTTGCACTTACAACCCCAACCGGATGGTGGCGCTTCTACAAACTCAATCTTCATCGTGAAGCTGATTGGGGTTCTATTTGGTACGCACTTAGTGTTTTCGGAGTTAACCTCAGTAACATTAATTACCTGGCAATACTCACTCTTTTAATTGGAGTATTGGTTGTAGCTATTTATTCGCTACAAACCAAGGCAATTCTTACACTCGCCCAAAGTTCAGTCTTTATCTTCATTGTTCTCATGACAGTAAGCAAGGTTTATTCACCACAATATATTCTATGGCTAACACCGTTGGTGCTTCTTGCGATTACCAATAAACGAGATCTTTCTTGGTTCTGGTTCTGGCAGAGTGCAGAAATTATTTATCACATCGCAATTTGGCAACACCTTGCAACTCTTACCGGTGCAACATTTGGTTTGCCGGTAAAGGCGTATGCAGCAATAACAATCTTCCGAATTCTCGCTGCCCTAGCCTTGGCAATTGCCTTAGCTCGCAGACACCGCTCTGGCGGCTTGCTTGAGGCTGCGCGCTGGCCCGAATTACCCCTCTAATTTCTCCTTTCACCCTCCCCGAGTTACCCTTAGCCTCCTGATTCAAAGGGCCGTCGGCCTAGCGATGAAGGTTTTTAACCCTCCTGTCACGGAAATGCCGTGGCCGTCTTAGTCCAGAGGAGGTCGGGTTAACACATGCGTCACTATGAAATCATGGTCATTCTTGATCCAGATCTAGAAGAACGTACAGTCACACCATCACTTGAGACATATCTCAAGATCATCAAAGACAGCGGTGGTGCTGTCAATAAGCTCGATGTATGGGGCAAGCGCCGCATGTCATTCGAGATTAATAAGAAGGCAGAAGGCATCTACGCAGTTGCAGATTTAAACTGTGAGCCAGCCGCAATCAAGGAGCTAGATCGTCAGCTCAACTTGAATGAATCAATCCTTCGCACAAAGGTAATGCGCCCCGAGTAAATTTCGGCAAAACTATTCACAGCAACGGAATTGCTTCCGCGAAATGTGGGTGGTGGCGAGTAACTTAATAGCACGGACTCAACCAGTAGATACGCCTAGATAAGGTAGAAAAGAAGGTAAGAAAATGGCAGCAGGAGATACAACAATCACAATGGTCGGCAACCTCGTTGACGATCCAGAGCTTCGCTTTACCCCTTCGGGTGCAGCGGTAGCAAAATTCCGCGTTGCTTCAACCCCTCGTTACTTAGATAAAACTACGAACGAGTGGAAAGATGGCGAGAGCCTCTTCCTTCAATGCAATATCTGGCGTCAAGCTGCTGAGAATGTTGCTGAGTCATTGACTAAGGGAATGCGCGTCATTCTTACAGGTCGTCTCAAGCAACGTTCATATGAGACAAAAGAAGGCGAAAAGCGCACAGTCTTTGAGGTAGAGGTAGATGAAGTAGGTCCATCACTTCGCAATGCAACAGCTAAGGTCACACGAACTCAGCGCGCTGCAGGCGGAACAGGTGGAGGGGGCTTCTCAGCTCCTGCTGCTGATTTTGCTGAAGATCCATGGGCTGCTGCATCAACGTCACCAGCCGGTGGTGGATGGGGTTCTCCATCTACAACCGACGAACCACCTTTTTAATACATATTAATAAGGAAAATATCCGTAACTAATCCATTCCTACCGAGGTAGGGCCCGAAAAGGAGCACCATAATGGGAGCAAGAAATAACCGTAATCTCAAAGAGATTAAGAACAAGGGCGCGAAAGCAGCTGCCCTCAATAAGAAGTTCAAGAAGAAGCCTTGCAGCTTCTGCCGCGACAAGGTCACATATATCGATTACAAAGATATTGCGACACTTCGCAAGTACATTTCAGATCGCGGAAAGATCCGCGCTCGCCGCGTCACAGGCGCATGCACACAACATCAGCGCGCAGTAGCTACAGCTGTTAAGAACAGCCGTGAAGTAGCACTACTGCCTTACACATCTTCAGCACGATAAGGAGAATCAGAAAATGAAACTAATTCTTACTCGTGAAGTTGCAAAGCTCGGCACAGCCGGTGACGTTGTAACAGTTAAAGATGGATATGCACGTAACTTCCTCCTTCCACGTGGTGCAGCAATTGCATGGACACTTGGTGGAGAGAAGCAGATCGAAGGAATTCGTCGCGCACGCGCTGCACGCGAAGTCCGCGATATCGATCACGCTAAGGAGATCAAGGCAACTCTTGAAGGCGCCACGATCACTGTTCTTGTTAAGACTGGTGTTGCAGGACGCCTTTTCGGTTCAGTAACCGATAAAGACATCACAGCAGCAATCAAGTCAGCAACAAAGATTGATATCGATCGCCATAACATCAAGGCGACAGGTCACATCAAGAAGACTGGCAGCTACTCTGTAAAGGTTTCACTCGGACACAATGTTGTCGCGACTGTCGCTTTAGCAGTAACAGCTTCATAATCTAAAAGTTCAAAAGAGTAAGGCCCGTCACCAATCGGTGGCGGGCCTTACTTATGCAAATTTACAACCAACCTGATTTCTTGAATTTACGATATAAAAATGCGGTAACAAGGAGCAGTGAACCTACAACAAGCGGATAGCCGTACTGCCAGCGAAGTTCAGGCATTGTGTCGAAGTTCATTCCGTAGATTCCTGCAACCATTGTAGGAACTGAAGCTAACGCAACGTATGAAGTAATTTTGCGCATATCTTCATTTTGTTGCAACTGTACTTGAGCAATTTCAGCCTGAAGAGCTGATGTAAGTAGTGAATCTAACCCAGCAGCCGCATCTGATGCGCGAGATAGATGATCTAGAGTGTCTCTAAAGAATGGTGTTAGTTCGGTCGGAATATTGCGAGCACCAATGCTGGCAATATTTTGAAGAGGCGCTAGCAATGGATCGATTGCATGACGGAACTCAATCACTTCTCGCTTTAATAAATATATTTCTTGTGATGCGCTTTCACGAGTTGTTCCAAAGACTTTCTGTTCTACTTGAGTCACATCTGTCTCTAACTCAACAGAGATGTCGATGTAGCAATCAATGACATGATCCAAAATTGCGTGCAGTACCGCGTAAGGCCCCTTCGCCATCTGCTCAGGATTACTTTCAAGGTGATGACGTGTATTTGCAAGCGGAGCACCGCTACCGTGACGCACAACGACAATGAAATAGCTTCCGATAAATGCCAATATTTCACCGGTAGAGATCAAACTGCCCTTCTCTTCATAGAAGGCAGTCTTTAAAACCATCACATTAACATCAGGGAACTCTTCAAATTTAGGGCGTTGATGCGCAGCAACAGCATCTTCAATTGCAAGTGGATGAAATTGAAAATCATTTGCCATCTTTACAAACTCTGCCTCTGTTGGTTCTGCAACACCAAGCCAGACAAAGCCACCTTCAGTACGAGCTTTAGAAATCATCTCGCCTAAATTTGATGGTTCGCTATCTCGAGCGCCATTTTGATAGAGGGCGTAGTCAACGATCATGGAGACATCTTTGCCTACCAAGGTGAATTTGAGATGAAGGACCACTATTTGAGATGTCTAATTGGTTTTTTAATCCACAAAAGATTGCGCTTAATTCGCCTCTTATCCACCGATGCCAGTTGTTATCCACAACTTATCCCCACCTTTTCACACAGGAATTGGCCACTTACCCACATGTGACTCCACAGGGCTAATCGCTTTTGTCACCCCAAGGTGGGAAGTTTCTCCCGTGAGCATCGCAGAGTTTCCTTCAAACGCCCCTCGTTCTCGCGAACAGAGCCCTATCGGCGTTGAGTTCGAGCGTACCCCACCACAAGATCTTCAAGCAGAACAATCTGTTCTTGGCGGAATGCTCTTATCTAAAGATGCAATTGCAGATGTTGTTGAGACTCTTCGATCACGCGATTTTTATCGCCCTGCACACGAATTAATTTTTGAAGCGATTCTCGATTTATACGGTCGCGGCGAACCAGCGGACGCAATCACTGTTTCGGCAGAACTTTCAAAGCGTGGAGAAATTGCACGTGCAGGTGGCGCACCATACCTTCACACACTTATCTCATCCGTTCCAACTGCAGCGAATGCTAGCTACTACGCAAAGATTGTTCTTGATCATGCAATCATGCGCCGATTAGTTGAAGCAGGAACAAAAGTTGTTCAACTTGGTTACGATCAAAACGGTGAAGTTGATGATGCAGTCGATGCTGCGCAAGCCGAGATCTATGCCGTTACCGAACGTCGTTCATCTGAAGATTACGTTCTACTCAGCCAACTTCTTCCACAAGCTCTCGATGAGATTGAGGCCATCTCTAAAGGCGCAGGTGTTGAGGGAGTAAATTCTGGCTTCCGTGATCTTGATTTGCTGACACACGGTTTCCACCCAGGTAACATGATTATTCTCGCGGCGCGTCCTGCAGTTGGTAAGTCAACGTTAGGTCTTGATATTGCGCGACATGCAGCAATTCACGATAACCAAACAGCAGTTATCTTCTCTCTCGAAATGTCTAAGTCCGAAATCACAATGCGTATGTTGTCAGCTGAAGCGCGCGTAGGACTTAACAACATTCGATCAGGTCAGCTCAGCGATGATGAGTGGGCAAAGCTTGCACGTCGTATGGGTGAGATTTCTGATGCACCCTTGTTTATTGATGACTCACCAAACTTATCGATGATGGAGATCCGCGCAAAGGCGCGACGTCTTAAGCAGAAGCACGACCTCAAACTTATTGTTATTGATTACCTTCAGCTGATGACATCAGGTAAGCGCGTTGAAAACCGTCAGCAAGAAGTTTCTGATTTCTCTCGCCAAATTAAATTGATGGCAAAAGAGCTTGATGTGCCTGTTATTGCTATCTCGCAGCTTAACCGCGGACCAGAACAACGTACCGATAAGAAGCCAATGCTCTCTGACCTTCGCGAATCCGGATCTATCGAGCAGGATGCTGACGTAGTTATCTTGTTACACCGCGAAGATATGTATGACTCACAGAATCGTGCGGGCGAGGCAGACCTCATTGTTGCTAAGCACCGTAATGGACCAACGCGAACAATTACTGTTTCAGCGCAGCTTCACTTCGCGCGCTTCTTCGATATGGCGCAAGCTCAGACACCGCGTCAATGGAATGAACCGGCATCTGTTCCAGTTACTGCGCCAGCAGGATATGTACCTGAATCTCCATATGGTGATCAACAACCTGCCGAAGATGGCGATGGCGGTTGGAACGAATAACTTTAGTTAAATACAAAGATATTTAGCTATCACTCTCGGATTTAGATTTATCAGCAAGGTAAATTCCAATCAGCACGATAATCGCGCCAATTAATTGAATTAAATCCCAACTCTGTCCAAGCCAGATCCATGCAAGAGCTCCAGCTAATACAGGCTCTAACATTCCAAGAACACTACTCTTTGATGCGCTTAATAAACGCAGACCACTAATAACACAGATGTAAGGAACGATTGTTCCCATCACGATAACCCAAATTAATAGCGCCCAGCCAGGGAATGTGTGTCCAGCTAAGTAACCGTGGATATCCATCTGCATCGATAGAACTTCTGTTGGGAAGTTCCAAATAGGAAGAACTACGAGCCAGAAACCGCTAGCAACTCCTAGACCAATGATCGTTGAACCAATTGGATGGCGGTTATGTCCGAAACTCTTACCAATCAAGAAGTAAGCGG
>WLNN01000073.1 GCA_009699765.1 Actinomycetota bacterium | reverse complement strand
TACCGCAGACACTTGCGATGTTTATGGTCGTTTCTTAATTAGTATGGCAGAGCTCGAGCAATCACATCGAATTATCGAACAGGCAATCGATAAGTTAGATTCAACTGAATGCCAGCCAGTAATGGTTGCTGATAAGAAAATTGCATGGCCAGCACAGCTTGCCCTTGGCGCTGATGGACTTGGAAATTCACTCGATCACATCCGCGAAATCATGGGTTCTTCAATGGAATCACTGATCCACCACTTCAAGCTTGTTACAGAAGGATTCCGAGTTCCAGCAGGCCAGGCGTATGCGGCAGTTGAATCTCCACGTGGCGAACTTGCCGCACACATTGTTTCCGACGGCGGAACGAAGCCATACCGCGCACATTTCCGCGAACCATCATTTAATAATCTTCAATCTACATCTGCAATGAGCGAGGGCGGAATGGTTGCTGACATTATCGGCGCTGTTGCATCTATCGATCCTGTTATGGGAGGCGTTGACCGATAATGACAACTACTAATTCAGTTCTAAACATGGAGATCATGCAATCAATCATTGCGCGCTATCCACGTAAGCGCTCTGCAATTATGCCTTTGCTTCACTATGTGCAATCAGTTTCAGGTTTTGTAACAAACGAGGGCATTGAGTTAATTGCAACATTACTTGAAATCGAAACCGCTGAAGTTTCAGCTGTTTCAACTTTCTATACTCAGTACAAGCGCAGCGCTACTGGCGAATATCACATTGGTGTCTGCACAAATACTTTATGCGCAATCATGGGTGGAGATGTAATTCTCGCTTCGCTTAAAGAGCACCTTGGAATTGAAAACGATGGCGTTACAGCTGATGGAAAAGTTTCACTCGAACATATCGAATGCAATGCAGCATGCGATTATGCGCCAGTTGTAATGGCTAACTGGGAGTTCTACGACAACCAAACTGTCGAATCAGCCAAGGCACTTGTCGATGGCGCGCGCGCCGGAAATCCACCAGCGCCTACTCGCGGACCAAATCGTCTCGTCACTTTTAAAGAAGCATCTGCTGTTCTTGCAGGCTTAGATGATGGATTAGCTGAAGAAGGTATTCAGGCTGGTATTCCTACACTTCTTGGCCTCAAGCTCGCAAAGGAGGGAAAGTAATGTCAAAGCTCACTCCCGTCCTTTCGGCGCATTGGGATCAGAAAGATTCCTTCACGATTGATGCGTACAAGCGCAACGGTGGATATGCCGCAGCGGTTAAGGCACTTGCAATGGATCCAGATGCGCTAATTCAACTTGTAAAAGACTCAGGGCTTCGCGGTCGCGGTGGTGCAGGCTTTCCGACCGGAATGAAGTGGGGCTTTATCCCACAAGGCGATAATAAAGAACACTACTTAGTTGTTAATGCAGATGAGTCAGAGCCAGGAACATGTAAGGACATGCCGCTACTTATGGCAAATCCACATGTACTAGTTGAAGGCGTCATCATTGCTGCATATGCGATTCGCGCAAAGCACGCATTTATTTATATTCGTGGTGAAGTAACACATGTTGTTCGTCGTCTCAATAAAGCAATCGCAGATGCTTACAAAGCAGGCTACTTAGGCAAGAATGTTTTTGGAACAGGCCACGATATTGATCTCGTTCTTCATATCGGTGCTGGTGCTTACATCTGTGGTGAAGAAACTGCGCTTCTTGATTCACTTGAAGGCTTCCGTGGTCAGCCACGTCTTCGCCCGCCATTCCCAGCTATCGCTGGTTTATATGCACGACCAACAGTTGTTAACAATGTTGAGTCAATCGCAGCAGTTCCGGCAATAGTTGCAAATGGTGCTGAGTGGTACCAATCAATGGGAACAGAGAAGTCAAAGGGTGCAACTCTTTACTCACTCTCTGGCCATGTTAATAACCCAGGACAATTCGAAGCTCCTCTTGGGATTACGCTTCGCGAAATCCTTGAGCTCGCAGGTGGAATTCGCAATGGCCATCAATTGAAATTCTGGACACCAGGTGGTTCATCAACACCACTGTTTACTGCCGAGCATCTTGATGTTCCTTTGGATTACGAAGGCGTTGCCGCAGCAGGATCAATGCTTGGAACAAAGGCGCTTCAGATATTTGATGAAACTACTTGTGTTGTTCGCGCAGTTTTGCGTTGGACCGAGTTCTACAAGCACGAATCATGCGGAAAATGCACGCCATGTCGTGAAGGCACATGGTGGTTGGTGCAAATTCTGCGCGATCTTGAAGAAGGCAAGGGAAGCGAGGCAGATCTTGCGAAGCTGCTCGATCTCTGCGACAACATCATGGGCCGTTCATTCTGCGCTCTCGGTGATGGAGCAACAAGTCCGATCACTTCCTCAATTAAGTATTTCCGTGATGAGTACATCGCACACGTGACTGGTGCTGGTTGCCCATTCGATGCAGCAAAATCAACGCTCTTTGCGGAGGCTAAATAAATGACAACGTTTGCTAATTCTGCAACAGAGGTGACTCCAGTTGAGATGATCACTGTAGTTATCGATGGGTTTGAAGTAACAGTTCCCAAGGGAACGTTGATTATCCGTGCTGCAGAAAAACTTGGAATTCAGATTCCTCGTTTCTGTGATCACCCACTTCTCGATCCAGTTGGCGCATGCCGCCAATGTTTAGTTGATGTCGAAATCAACGGTCGTGCATTTCCAAAGCCTCAGGCATCATGCACGATTCCAGTAGAGCCAAATATGATTGTTAAAACTCAACTCACATCCGCTGTCGCCGATAAGGCTCAAAAAGGAGTAATGGAGCTTCTCCTTGGAAATCACCCTCTTGATTGCCCAGTCTGCGACAAGGGTGGCGAATGCCCACTGCAGAACCAAGCGATGAGCAATGGAAATGCACAGTCACAACTGACTGGCTACAAGCGCACATTTGAGAAGCCAATTAATATTTCATCACAGGTACTTCTCGATCGCGAACGTTGTGTTCTATGTGCGCGTTGCACACGTTTTTCAAATCAGATTGCATCGGATTCATTTATTACCCTTAACCACCGCGGTGCGCTGCAGCAGGTTGGTATCTACGAAAACGATCCTTTCAACTCATATTTCTCTGGCAACACAATTCAGATTTGCCCAGTCGGTGCATTAACTGGCGCTTCATATCGTTTCCGTGCTCGTCCATTCGATTTGGTATCGACTCCAAGTGCGTGCGAGCACTGTGCATCAGGTTGCGATATGCGTACCGATGTACGTCGTGGAAAAACTCTACGTCGCCTTGCAGGAGATGATGCGGCAGTTAATGAAGAATGGAACTGCGATAAGGGTCGTTGGGCATTTAAGTATGTGACATCAACAGATCGCCTCACGCAACCATTGGTTCGTAATTCAGAAGGTGTTCTTGTGCAAGCATCATGGCCGGAAGCACTTGCTGCAGCTGCAGCAGGACTTAAAGGCAAGCGCGCAGCAGTTCTTACTGGTGGCCGCATCACAACTGAAGATGCTTATGGATATTCAAAATTTGCACGTATCGCGCTAAAGACCAATGACATCGACTTCCGTGCCCGAGTTAGCGGCGAAGAAGAAGGAAACTTCCTGGCGGCAAAGATTGCTGGAAAATTTGATGTTCATTACAGCGATATTGATTCTGCCGACCATGTTCTGCTCGTTGCCTTTGAGCCAGAAGAAGAATCACCAATTGTTTTCTTACGCCTTAACAAGAACTTTAAGAAGCGCAACCTGAAGGTGACCTCAGTTGCAACCAAGGGTTCAATCGCGATGGATAAGTTAAAGGCGAATTTCATCAAGGTCGCACCAGGTGCAGAAGCTGCTGCAGTTGCCACAGTTGCACTCACTGCAAAGTCAGTCATTCTCCTCGGTGAGCGCGCTTCTGAATCAATCGGACTCATATCTGCTGCGATAGCACTCGCTGAGAAGACAGGCGCAAAGCTTGCTTGGATCCCACGTCGCGCTGGCGAACGTGGCGCACTTGAGTCTGGTGCATTCCCAACACTTCTTCCAGGCGGACGACCAGTTGCAGATTCTGCTGCTCGCGTTGATGTTGCAGCAGCTTGGGGAATTGATTCACTTCCCTCAGAGCCAGGGCGCACAACACATCAGATTATCGAGGCACTCAGCCAGAACGAACTTGATGCTGTTGTTGTTGGCGGAGTAGATGCACGCGATCTCTTGCGTAGCAACAAAGTTCTAGATGTACTAAAGAATTCCTTTGTTGTATCACTTGAAATTGCAACATCATCTATTACAGAAGTTGCTGACGTAGTTCTTCCGGTAGCTGCGATTACAGAAAAGTCTGGCTCATTCCTTAACTGGGAAGGCCGCGCACGTGCCTTTGATGCAGCCGTTGATGACTCTCATAACCGCAGTGATGTACGTATCTTGTCTGCACTTGCAGATGCGATGGGTGAATCAATCTCCCTAGGTACTGTCTCTGCGACTGCTCGCGAGATTGCACAACTTGGTAAGTGGGATGGCACCCGTGTTGCATTTACCACTGTGAATGAGGGTAATGCATTAACACCATCTGGAGATCAAGCAATTCTTACTTCATGGCGCCGCCTACTTGATATGGGAACCCTGCAGCGCGGAGAAGACAATCTTGCTGGAACTCGTCGACAGACAGTTGCAGTTATTTCACAAAAGCGTGCATCTGCAATTGGAGTAGTTAGTGGGGACCAAGTGCGTATCTCTAATGCCAATGGCTCAATCACTCTGCCTTCACTTGTCGAAGATATTCATGATGATGCAGTCTGGATCCCACGTAATTCATTTGGCTCACAAGCACTTATCGCACTCGATGCGGTACATGGCGAACTAGTTACGGTGGTGAAAGCATGACAACCGCACAGCTTCTCGGAAACGATCCAGGTTGGCTTGTCGCAGTAAAGGCAGTTCTTGTCTTTGCAATCTGCGTAGTTGCAACGTTGATGGCTGTATGGACCGAGCGTCGCGTACTTGCAAAGATGCAACAACGTACTGGTCCTAACCGTGTTGGACCTTTTGGCCTCCTTCAATCACTCTCTGACGGAGTCAAGCTTGCGCTGAAGGAAGACATCATTCCTGCAGCGGCAGATAAAGTTGTATTTATTGCTGCACCAATCATCGCTGCAGCAATGTGCTTTATGTCTTTCGCAGTAATTCCAATGACGGGTGTTGTCACACTCCTTGGAAAAACAACTGCCATGCAGCTCACCGATATTCCGGTAGGAGTTCTCTACATTTTGGCAGTTACTTCGATCGGTGTGTATGGAGTTGTCCTCGCTGGATGGTCTTCTGGATCGACATATCCATTACTTGGTGGGCTTCGTTCAAGCGCACAGGTCATCTCATACGAAGTTGCTATGGGCCTTTCTCTCGTTGCTGTCTTTATCTATGCAGGCTCAATGTCGACCTCAGATATCGTCAATTCGCAGCACTCACATATTTGGAATGTCGTTGTTCTCTTTCCATCATTTGTTATCTACGTAATTTCAATGGTCGGTGAAACCAACCGCGCACCATTCGACTTAGCAGAAGCTGAGGGCGAACTCGTAGGTGGATTCCATACCGAGTACTCATCATTGAAGTTTGCACTCTTCTTCTTGGCAGAATACGTAAATATCATCGCGGTTTCCGCACTTGCAACAACTCTTTTCCTCGGTGGATATCACGCACTTCCTGGACTTGGATTTACCGAAGCATGGCTCGGCGGATGGTTCACAATCGTCTGGTTCTTCTTAAAGGTAAATCTCTTCTTCTTTATCTTTATGTGGCTCCGTGCATCACTGCCTCGACTTCGCTATGACCAGTTCATGAAGTTCGGTTGGAAAGTACTCATCCCAGTTTCACTTTTGTGGATCATGATTGTTGCATCACTTCGCGTGATTCAGCAGAACGGTGCCTCACGCACTGTTGCATTGGGATTTGCAGTGGGAGTTGTAATTATTGTGATGGCAATTTCTTCACTCTTCGAAAAGTCACAGAAGAAGGCGCGTTTGCCACTTCCTGAGGGAGATGCACCTGACTTCCCAGTCCCATCACTTCCAGGCGTTCCATCATTTAGCGCAACAACTAGTAGCCATGTTTCAGGAAGCCAAACTTCAGGAAAGATTGCAGGAGAAGATAATGAGTAACTCATTAGAGCCAAAGAAGTCCGGCGCTGCGCGAGATGTTAATGATGTCGCATTTGTTGAAGTTGAACAGCCTGGTCCAGCATCTTTAGGAAAGCAATCACTTGGATTTTGGGTCACCTTCAAGACAATGTTTAAGAAGAACCTCAGCGTTCAATACCCCGATGTAAAGGCACCGACGGAAGCTCGCTTCCACGGACGTCATCAATTAAATCGCCACCCAGATGGACTTGAGAAGTGCATTGGATGCGAACTTTGCGCATGGGCATGTCCTGCAGATGCAATTTATGTTGAAGGTGGAAATAACACTCCTGATAATCAGGTCTCACCGGGTGAGCGTCACGGAGCGGTCTATCAAATCAATTACTTGCGTTGCATTTTCTGCGGTCTCTGCGTTGAAGCATGTCCAACTCGTGCGCTGACAATGACAAACGAGTACGAGCTTGCAGATGATTCTCGAGAGAAGTTGATCTTTGAAAAGCAAGATCTCCTCGCACCACTTCGTGCAGGAATGGTGATGCCACCGCATCCTATGTATCCAGGTATGGATGAGAACAACTATTACCGTGGTGAAGTTAAAGCAGCTGATCCTTCACAAGGCGCCGTTCTTGGTGAAACACCTGCGGGGGAGTCTAAGTAATGATTATTCAGACACCAGAGACCGTCATGTTCTGGATCCTTGCACCGATTGCAGTTCT
>WLNN01000072.1 GCA_009699765.1 Actinomycetota bacterium | reverse complement strand
GTTTTAGCGACCCGGACGGGACTTGAACCCGCGACCTCCGCCGTGACAGGGCGGCGCGCTAACCAACTGCGCTACCGGGCCTTGATAAATCAAAGCCTTTACTGCTTTAGTTCAAAGTGCTTGCGCAATTCGAACAGTGCCCCCAACGGGATTCGAACCCGTGTTACCGCCGTGAAAGGGCGATGTCCTAGGCCCCTAGACGATGGGGACGTATGAGGCTGGGAAAGAATACAGGCTCAACACTCATGCTCCAAACCCGCTTAATTCAGCGGTAATGCAGATTTCCGGGCTTTACGAATGGCAAGCATAGAAGAGGTTATTAGCGCTATTCCAGCACTTAAAAGTCCTAAGAGAGCGCCGAGCGAGCCACCCAATGTGGCAGCTACAAATTCTCCTGTAGTAAATGTTGTTATTGCAACTGCACCTAATAAAAGTGGCCAGCGACGATCCTGTAGATAAATCCATCCAAGAATTGGCGCAAACACGATGGAAGCAAAATATGAAATCAGGCGATGATCTGTCGCAAATAGAAATTGCGCTGCAAGAAAATAAGTAGCGGCGGTAATTAAGTAGCCAAGAGTTTGATCAATCAAACGAGTCCAAGAAAGATAAAGCCAGATTGATGCAAGGACCATCCAATAAAATGCATAAACAAAACTATCGATTGGATCGATCTTTGTTATTTCGCCTAGGACCATCAGGCCAGAGATAAATAAATAACCATAGGTGCCAATTTGTAATATCTCATGGCGATACTTAACAAAAGAATAGACCGCGATAACTGCGCCAACAGTAAATGGAATCCATGGTGCGCCACTATTGGATTTGAATGCAAATGCTACGGCGCCAGATGCTGAAATTGCCGCCGCCATAGAGAGAACGCTTGTAAGGCGCAGACGCATTGCGTTGAGATTGCCGAGTTGATGCGAGATAAATAAAAGCCCTATAGAAAGCGCGCTTAAGGCACCAACGCGCGCTACGCGAGGAAGATCGCCTAAGCTCTTTGCAGCAAGGAACAACATTGCGATTAATACGAAGGCTCCACCGAGATATGCAGCGATTTCAGCAAATATGCTTTTACGTGAATCAGATCCTTCGAGAGCTTCAAAGCGAGTATTGATTAAATGTAATTGTTCTTCCGATATCGACCCTTCGCTTACGAGGGATTCGAGCACCCCTCGTAAGCGCTTAGAGCCTTCAAGCATCTATTACAACGCCCACTGAACCGTGATCGAAACTGTCACATCTTGCTCGCCGAGATCTACAACCGTTGCATCTGATTCTGCCTTAGCGGCAGTTGCATACATTGGCGGCGTAATAGATGGGCTGCCACTCTCGTTAAGGTAATTAACCTTGCCGAGCTTTATGCCAAGCAACTTCGCGTATGAAGTTGCCTTTGCCTTTGCATTCTTAACTGCCACAGCGCGTGCAGATTCTGCAGCCTTTGAAGCATCTAGAACGAATGGTGAGGTGCTATTGATTTGTACTGAGTCGCCACCAGCAGTAACTACATCATCAACGACTGTACCTGCTTTATCAGCAGCACGAATAACAACTGAAAATACTTGAGACGCTCTGTAACCAGTGAGCGTTGAAGTTCCACTGTTCTCATATTTATACTCTGGATAGATAGTTACATTTTGAGTCGAAATATCTTTTACTGCAATTCCTGCAGAGGTAAGTGCCTTACGAACTTTGGCAGCGCTACTTGAATTTGCAGCTAACGCTTCTTTGCTCGTTGCAGCAACAGTTGTGACAGTTGCGCTAAGGCGAACAGCATCAGGTACAACCTTGACAGTTCCTTCTGCGCTAACTGTGATGTAGCGCGCTGGCGCTGCAGCGTTAGCAGGTGTTGAAACCGCCGCGATTAGTGCGATAGGTGCAAGGACGAGGAAGATCTTCTTAAGAGTTGAGGATGTCATGCCCTAAGTATGGCTTATTTTTCCTGAGAAAATACATAGAGATTGCTATGGTCATTGAGAGATTTATCTAAAGAAAAATAGGTATCAGCATGTGCTTTTCCTGCGGCGCCTAACTTTTGCCGCAAGGCAACGTCACTTACTAAAGCGCTAAGAGCACTCGCCATAGCACCCGGTTGGGTTGAGGTGAGATAACCGGTCTGACCATCAATGACAATATCCGCGATAGATCCAACTCGCGGCGCAATTATGGGTAGCCCTGCTTGAGCTGCTTGTATCAAAGTGAGCGGGATACCTTCATTATCACTAGTTAATATTGCGATATCACTTGCTGCGAAGAGTTCATTAATATCTTTGCGCCAGCCTAGAAATGTAATTGGTAACTTTTCATTGCGCGCACGTTGTTGTGAATCTTCAAATAATTCACCTTCTCCAGCAACCAAGAATTGAATATCTAGCCCGCGTGCCACGGATGCAGCAGCAACATCGAGCAATCTATCGGGGCGCTTAATTTGTGTAAGTCGTCCAACAAAGGTGCAGTAGATCTTCTCGGCATCAAGGCCAAGTGCTTTTCTGCAATCACTCTTACTAGCCACCTTTGGCTCAGGTAATCCAGGGAAGAAAACTCGATACTGCGCAGCTTTTCCGATTCCCGCTGCAAGCAAATCATCTTTAACTTGATTGCCAACAGCTATCAAATAATTGGTATGAGATGCCAGGAATTTTTCAATCGCAATAACTAATTTGGTTTTCCATCCTGCGAAATATCCGTGAAGTAGATGACCATGAAAGGTGTGGATACGTGTCGCTTTACTTCCCGCGATCATGGCCGCTAATCGACCTAGCACTCCAGCTTTTGCTGTGTGCGTATGGATCACATCTGGTTGCTCACGTTTAATCATTGCAGCGAGAGCAAAGAAGGCACGTGCATCTGCCAGGGGAGAAATTGATCGGCCGAGACCTGCAATGCGAGTTGCTGTTACATCAGTGGCAACGGTGTCCAAATAATCGGCTTCGTTCTCATCACAAAAACCGGTTACAAGAATTTGTTGAAATTTTGTCGAATCCAAACCCCGCATCAAATCAGCAACGATTACTGCAGGGCCGCCCACATTCATGCGGGCGATAATCTGCATAACTTTGATGTTTCTAGCCGAACTCATGTGGTTATCTTCTCGCAAAAAGGCGAGATAATGGCTCTTATGAGCCAAGGCCAATTCATCTCACATTGCACAGCAGATGCCCTCACCGGTGCTGCTGCGCAATTAAAGGCCGGCCAGTTGGTGGCATTTCCAACAGAGACTGTCTATGGACTCGGGGCAGATGCAACCAACCCAGATTCTGTCGCGCGAATCTACGAGGTAAAGGGCCGCCCGGCTGATCATCCACTGATTGTGCACCTGGCAGATATGCAGGATATTTCGGAATGGGCATCCGATGTCAGTGATTATGCAATCGAACTTGCTCGCTCATTCTGGCCGGGGCCGATGACTCTTATTTTCAAACGCACCGACCTTGCAAAAGATTTTATCACCGGGGGGCAAGAGACTGTTGGGCTTCGCGTACCTGATCACACACTTGCACTCGCCCTGTTAAATGAGTTTAAGAAGATTGGTGGCAAAGGTGTTGCAGCCCCTAGTGCCAATCGTTTTGGCCATGTGTCTCCAACAACTGCAGAAGCTGTTCAAGAAGAGCTCAGCGAATACTTGAGCCATGATGATTTAATTCTTGATGGAGGATCTTCAAGCGTTGGAGTCGAATCAACGATTATTGATTGCACTGCTGAAGCACCACGTATTTTGCGACCAGGTGCAATTACAGTAGAAAAGATTGAAGGTGCAACTGGAGTTAAGGTCGAGAATCGTAATGATGTTATTCGCGTAAGTGGTTCACTCGAGCATCACTATGCGCCATCTGCGAAAGTCATTCTTGATGAAACACCACAACCGGGTGATGGTTTGATTGCGCTTAATTCAGTTGCAACTCCAGAAGGCGTGACCCGTCTTGCATCGCCATTAAACAATGAAGAGTTTGCCCGTCTACTTTATGGCGCGCTTCGTGAAGCGGATCGACGGGAACTGGATCGAGTTGTTGTAATTCAACCCGAGGGCACTGATATTTCAATTGCAATACGCGATCGCCTTAAGCGCGCATCAGCAGAGGGCTAGCACTCACACGCCGACTCATTAGCGCTATTTCACTATCCAAAATTGCACCTCGGGTCTAGTTTGACGAGTTAGAGGCGACAGCTTCTATATGTCAAAGGAGATATTGCAATGACCGATTACATTGCGCCGGGATTACCTGGAAGCAAAGCAACTTTTAAAGCTCGCTATGACCACTGGATCGGTGGCGAGTACGTAAAGCCGCAATCAGGCCAGTACTTCGAAAACGTAACACCAGTTACCGGAAAAGTATTTTGTGAAATTGCTCGCGGAAATGCAGCAGATATTGATAAAGCACTTGATGCCGCGCATAAGGCAGCACCTGCTTGGGGCAAGACATCGGCGACGGCTCGAGCAATTATTCTCAACAAAATTGCAGACCGGATGGAAGAAAATTTAGAAGCTATCGCTGTTGCTGAGACATGGGATAACGGAAAGCCAATTCGCGAGACCATCAATGCAGATATTCCTTTAGCAATTGATCACTTCAGATATTTTGCTGGCGCAATCCGCGTTCAAGAAGGTTCTCTTGGCGAACTAGATGACGACACAGTTGCGTATCACTTCCACGAGCCATTGGGTGTAGTCGGTCAGATTATTCCTTGGAACTTCCCAATCTTGATGGCCGTGTGGAAACTCGCACCGGCACTGGCTGCAGGAAACTGTGTTGTCCTTAAGCCAGCAGAGCAGACTCCAGCTTCCATCTTGTTCTTGATGGAACTTATCGCTGATCTATTGCCAGCAGGTGTTGTAAATATTGTGAATGGTTTTGGTGTTGAAGCAGGCAAGCCACTTGCATCATCTCCACGAATTGCGAAGATTGCATTTACTGGTGAGACATCAACAGGTCGTTTGATCATGCAGTACGCATCAGAGAACATCATTCCTGTAACGCTCGAACTTGGTGGAAAGTCACCGAATATCTTCTTCGCAGATGTTGCAGCAGAGAACGATGCCTTTTATGACAAGGCGCTCGAGGGTTTTGCGCTCTTTGCTCTTAACCAAGGTGAAGTTTGCACATGTCCTTCTCGTGGTTTGATTGATAAGAAGATTTACGACAAGTTCTTGGGTGATGTCACAAAGCGCACCCAAGCAATTGTTCAGGGCCACCCACTTGATCTCTCAACAATGATTGGTGCTCAGGCATCTAATGATCAACTTGAGAAGATTCTTTCCTACATTGATATTGGAAAGAAGGAAGGCGCAAAGCTAATTACCGGAGGTGAGCGAGCAGATCTAGGTGGCGAGCTTTCAGGTGGTTACTACGTCACACCAACCATCTTTGAAGGCAGCAACAAGATGCGCATCTTCCAGGAAGAGATCTTCGGTCCAGTTATATCTGTCACATCATTCGATGGTTATGACAATGCAATAGAGATTGCAAACGACACCATGTATGGACTTGGTGCTGGTGTTTGGACGCGCGATACAAATACTGCATATCGCGCAGGTCGTGCAATTCAAGCAGGACGCGTATGGACCAACTGTTATCACGCATATCCAGCTGGCGCAGCGTTCGGTGGTTACAAGTCATCTGGTATTGGTCGCGAAAACCACAAGATGATGCTTGATCATTATCAGCAGACAAAGAACCTGCTTGTTTCATATAGCCCGAACAAGCTCGGATTCTTCTAAGTCGATATACCCTTAATAAATGGGGATACCAATGAGAGTTGAGTTATCGGAAGCTGCTGAAGAGCTGTTACGAAAACTCACCTCAATGCATGGACCGCTGATGTTTCATCAGTCAGGTGGATGCTGCGATGGGTCTTCTCCAATGTGTTACCTAGCAGGTGAGTTCCGCACAGGAGCCGCAGATGTAAAGCTAGGGGATTTGAAGGTTGCTGGCATTCAGGATCCAATCGGGTTCTGGATGTCAGCTTCTCAATTTGAATATTGGAAACACACTCATCTCACAGTCGATGTTGTAGTTGGTCGCGGGGGAGGGTTTTCACTCGAATCTCCAGAGGGAGTTCGCTTCTTAATTCGTTCGCGATTATTTACTGATGTAGAGTGGTCGATTCTTGAGACTACATCTGTTGAAAATGGAATAACGGCATAATTTTCATTTTCTTCAACAAGCGTGGCACTCTGATTTGAATTACTATGCCGCCATGAATACAAAAGGCTATGCAGCACTTGCAGCAGGTGCAGACCTCGTCCCATTCGAATTCGATCGTCGCGATGTAGGCGCACATGATGTAGAACTTGATATCAAGTTCGCGGGCATATGCCACTCAGATATTCACCAGGCGCGCGAAGAGTGGGGACCAGCCATTTTCCCGATGGTTCCAGGGCATGAAATCGCTGGAGTTGTAACTTCTGTAGGTTCATCTGTCACAAAGTTCAAGGTTGGCGACCATATCGGCGTAGGAGTATTTATTGATTCATGTCGCAAGTGCGAGCAATGCCTAAAAGGATTACAGCAATATTGCAATGAAGGAATGACAGGAACATATAACGGTTTAGAACGCGATGGTAAAACTGTTGCGATGGGTGGCTATAGCAATCGCTTCATCATTAATGAAGATTATGCAGTGCATGTACCAAGCAATTTGCCACTTGATGGTGTTGCACCTCTTCTTTGCGCAGGCGTGACTCTGTGGTCTCCAATTAAGCATTGGGGAGTTAAGCAGGGAAGCAAAGTTGCAGTTATGGGCCTTGGGGGGCTTGGTCATATGGGAGTTAAGTTTGCTGTTG
>WLNN01000071.1 GCA_009699765.1 Actinomycetota bacterium | reverse complement strand
ATTTAATTGTGAACCGTAAGCATCATAAGATGATGGTGAAGTTTTAGATGGTGTCGCTTCACGGCCCGTACCTGGTCGCGGAACTTCAACAGTAATTGTTGGTTCTGGTAGATCAACGAGCTCAATGCTCTCATCGATCATCACTGCGATATTGGCAGGGCTATTCAATTCGCGAGATAACACTTCATTAACAATCGGGCGCAACCTTGATTCGAGAACATCTTTAGCGAATGCATTAGGCGCGGCAACCAAAAGACTTGTTGGCCCATCCTCATTAGGAAGTAAGCCCAAAGGTCTAGTCATTGATAAAAAGGCACGGTGTTGCGGTTCGCCAGCTGAAACATGATCGACTACGCGCTCCCAAAGTTGGGTTAATTCAAGGGTGGTAAGTGCCATTAGACCCTCTTCTCTCTATCCACAAAGTTATCCACAGGGTGTGGTCTAAAGTAGGGGTTTAGCCTTCTTAAAGGACCATAAATGACGGATTCCTGTGGAGAACCCGCAAAGTAGACCTTTTTTCACTATTTAGCAAGTAGTTATCCACACCTCCTACCACCCCATGGCCTCAATAGCGAGTTTGACCGCACGCTATCCACACCCGTACCGTTGCACCCTCGCTTCCCCTGTATTTCTGACCTGATCGACAATTAGCCAGAAAGTTCACTCTTTCGGCAAACTATTAAATTTGGAGTTCTCATGACAAAGCGCACCTTCCAGCCAAACACACGCCGCCGCGCGAAGAAGCACGGTTTCCGTGCTCGCATGGCTACACGCGCAGGACGCGCAATTCTTTCAGCTCGCCGCGCAAAGGGCCGCTCACGCGTTTCAGCGTAAGCACCTTTACAGATTCACTTACTAGGTAGAGCTCCTAAAAGAAGCCAGTCGTGCTGCCAGCATCCGCACGTTTAACTTCAGCACAAGATTTCGCTCGCACAACTAAGAGCGGCATCCGTGTTACCTCACAAAATTTCGTTGGATATCTTTACATTCAGTCTGCTTCAAAAGAATCCCCACGCGCTGGCTTAATTATCGGAAAGAGCGTCGGTGGATCAGTTCGTCGCCATCGCGTCTCTAGACAAATCAGGCACACACTTGCACCAGAGTTAGCCAATTTTCCTACCGGATCCCTAATTGTTATTCGCGGGTTAAAGCCAGATAACAAGTTGGATGTCACCGCCGAGATTAAAGAGATTTCGACAAAACTCGTCACGAAGGCGCTCAAGAGAATGGCAGAGCAAGGATGAAAAAAATTGCCAATGCTCTTATAAAGGCTTACCAGTTTTATTCATTATCACGCGAACCGCGCTGTAAGTACTACCCATCATGTTCTAACTATGCAGCGACAGCAATCACTCGGTATAGGATCAAAGGTTTGTTTATGGCAACCTGGCGCGTCATGCGCTGTAACCCTTGGTCTAACGGTGGAGTTGATTACGTGGATTACGAACTAGATAGCGCGGAAGCTCGCGAAAAACAAAGCAGGACAATGGTTTCAAGCAACGTTATGGAAGGGGTCCTGTAATGGGATTTATCTTAAATCCGCTCTACACAATCGTCTCTGGAATCATGATTGCATTTCACAAAGTGCTCTCACCGATCTTTGGTTTTGATTCAGGTGTGACCTGGTCGCTTTCAATCATGGGTCTCGTGATACTCATACGAACAATCCTCATACCTTTATTTGTGAAGCAAATTAAAAGCCAGCGTGCGATGACCGCGCTTCAACCACACTTAAAAGATATTCAAAAGAAATATAAAGATGACCGCCAGAAGCAATCTGAAGAGATGATGAAGCTCTACAAAGAGCATAAGACCAACCCTCTTGCATCGTGCTTCCCAATTCTTGCGCAAGCACCAATTATGTTTGCCCTCTTTACAGTGCTCAATGGAATTGCTCACGATAAGTCACACGGTTTAATGAAGGGCGATTACTTAGAGAGCGCGAAGAATGCGACTTTCTTTGGTGCAAAAATCTCTGAAACGTTCCTTGGTTCAGATAGCCTCACAGTAAAAATTGTTACAGTCTTCTTAATTGCTTTTATGTCAGCAACAACATTTACAACTCAGAAGCAGTTGATGACAAAAGGTATGCCAAAAATGGATTCAAGCAACAATATGATGTTGCAGCAGCAAAAAATCATGTTGTATTTATTCCCAGTAATTTTTGCAATCTCTGGTGTTAATTTCCCGGTCGGTGTATTGATTTATTGGTCAACAACAAACTTGTGGACATGGGGACAACAGTTCTATGTAATTAAGAGAAACCCAACCCCGGGATCTCCCGCCTATGAGGCGCTCCAACATAAGCGCGCTCAGAAGGCGAAGCTAAATGGAGGCGAACTACCCGAAGGCAGCACGCTTGAGGGTGATGCCCCAAAGGTCGAGGGCCAACGCCAACAGCCTAAAAAAGCGAAAAAGAAGAAGAAGTAAAAGGGATATTTCATACTAATAAGTACAAAAACATATAATTCACCCAACAAATGGAGAAAAGAATGTCAGAGTCAGTAGAAGCAACAACAGAGACATCAATTGAGGTAGTAGACGAGTCAGCAGCAGCGGAATCAGTAAATTCAGTCTCTGATGAGCGTAAGAAGGCACCAAAATCAGTAGCCAAGCTCGAAGAAGAGGGCGATATTGCAGCTGATTACCTTGAGGCCTTGCTAGATATCGCTGATCTCGATGGAGATATCGATATCGATGTAGAAAATGGTCGAGCATCACTTGCTATTGTCGGCGGAAAACTAGCCCACCTCGTTGGCAGCAACGGCGAAGTTCTTGACGCCCTACAGGAGCTCACTCGTCTAGCGGTCCAGACTTCATCGGGTGACCGCAGCCGCCTCATGCTCGATATCGAAAACTTCCGCGCTAACCGCCGCAAGGAGCTAACTGCTCTTGCGAAGAAGCTCGGCGACGAGGCAAAATCATCAGGTAAAGAGATTAAGCTCGACCCAATGAACGCCTTTGAGCGCAAGATTATCCACGACACAATTCAAGATATGGGCCTCACCTCAGAGTCTGAGGGCGAAGATCCACGCCGTTTCGTCGTAATCTTCCCTTCTTAAGCCCTACCCACTCCGGTTTAAGGACTGTTTCACGTGGAACCAACGCTCGATGAGCTAATCGCCCGCCACTTCCCAGAGAAGGAGGAGGCTATCCGTGAATATGCCGACTTTCTAAAAGGGGCCGGTATTGAACGTGGGCTTATTGGTCCTCGCGAAGGCGAGCGCATCTGGGATCGACATATCCTGAACTCCCTCTTCCTCTGCCAACTCCTACCTCAAGGGGCCTCACTCTTTGATATTGGCTCAGGGGCAGGCTTACCGGGAATTGTTATCGCCTTGGCTCGGCCGGATCTAAAAGTTACCCTTATTGAGCCCCTTGAACGACGGGTCGAATTCCTTAAAGAGGCGACTGCGGGGACAGAGATTCAAGTGATTCGTGGGCGTGCTCAAGATGTTAAGAAGAGCGCTGATTACGTGACTGCTCGAGCAGTTGCAGCCCTGGATAAGCTAAAGAAGATGAGCTGGCATATGCTCAAAATGAATGGATCTCTTTTAGCGATGAAGGGGGAGTCGGCAGCGAAAGAGATGGAAGTTGTGCCAGGCTCGATTTTGCATGAAATTACCCTTGAAGGAATCGGCCTCGGCCGCATTGTTGAGCTGAAGAAGCTCCCCAAAGTCCCTATCCAGTAAGAACTGAGTAGATACCACGCTTTCAGGGTGGAGTTTTAGTGGTTGAATACCCCTGTGGACGATTCACGTGAAACAAACGGAAAGGTAATAGGAGTCCGTCGCCTTAAGGAGGCGATGGCCAAGCCCGCATCCACCCGTATCTTCACCGTCGCCAACCAGAAAGGCGGGGTTGGAAAGACAACATCGACTGTCAATATTGCAGCAGCCCTAGCTATGGGTGGCCTTCGAGTATTGGTTATCGATCTAGACCCACAAGGAAACGCCTCGACCGCCCTAGGTGTAGAACACCGTACTACCGCCGGCATTTATGAAGTTTTAATGGGTACATCTCCTGTTGCATCAGTAATTCAAAAGGTCGCGGGATTTCCAGAACTTGATTGCATTCCATCAAATACTTCTCTTGCTAACGCAGAAATTAACTTAGTTTCAATGGTTGCACGCGAATTGCAATTAAAAGAAGCGATCGATGAGATCAGTGTTAATTATGACTACATCTTTATTGATTGCCCACCATCACTTGGTTTGCTAACTATCAATGCTTTCGCGGCATCACGCGAGTTAATGATCCCAATTCAGACTGAGTACTACGCACTTGAGGGTCTATCTCAGCTACTTGAAACTTACAATCTTGTTAAGAAGCGACTCAATCCAACACTAAATCTTTCTACAATTATTTTAACTATGTTTGATTCTCGTACGAGATTATCAAATGATGTAGCTGCAAATGTGCGAGCACACTTCCCAAATGAATTAATTGATGTCCCAATTCCACGCGCTGTGCGCGTATCTGAGGCACCTTCCTATAATCAAACTGTAATGACATACGATCCTTTGTCACCAGGTGCAACTGCCTATATGCAGGTTGCCCGCGAAATAGCAGAACGCGGGAAAGCAAAAGAGCCAGATGTAATTAACGCACCTTTTAATTCAAATGTTGTCAGCATTAATTATCTAGGAGAGAACTCAAGAGGTAGTGCGTGATGGCTTCAAAGCGCGGCGGGCTCGGCATTAATTTAGATTCTTTAATTCCAACCTCATTAACTGTAGAAGGAACTGAAGTTGCAACACAGAATCAAATTCCGATAGATCAAATTTCACCTAACCCACGCCAACCACGCACAGTCTTTGACGAAGATGCTCTCAATGAGTTGATTTCTTCAGTTAAGTTATTTGGAATATTGCAGCCCCCAGTTGTTCGCAAAGTCGCTGAAAACAAATATGAATTAGTAATGGGTGAGCGCAGATTCCGCGCCGCAAAAGCCGCTGGATTAAAATCAATTCCAGTCATTATTCGACAGACACCAGATAACGAACTTCTCCGTGAAGCTTTAATTGAAAATATTCATCGAAGCCAACTCAATCCACTTGAAGAAGGCGCTGCTTATTTACAGCTACTTACCGATTTCGGATGCACTCATGATGAACTTGCGATAAAACTAGGAAGATCGAGACCGCAAATCTCCAACACGATTCGACTTCTCAATCTTCCAGAATCTGTTCAACGGAAAGTTGCCGCAGGTGTTTTATCTGCGGGTCACGCACGCGCACTTCTAGGATTAACTGACGGCGCAGAGATTGAGAAATTGGCTTCTCGAATTGTTGGCGAAGGATTAAGCGTTCGTGCAACCGAAGAGATTATTGCGACTCACAAACCATCAACAAAAAAATCAAAGACAGCCACACCTAAAGGTGTATCAGGTGCCGGTCTTGCTGCAGCAGAACTTTTAAGTGATTACTTAGATACTCGAGTAAGTGTTGATATGGGTAAAGATAAAGGCAAGATTGTTATTGAATTTGCTGGAACACAGGATTTACAGCGCCTCGTTGATTTAATTGAGGGTAATTAGTTAAGCGCTGTACCTCTGCGTGACATTTCTTGTTTGATTACTCCACCAAGTGCTTTAACGCCTTCACGGATGCGCTCTGGGGTTGGGTGGCAGTAAGAAAGACGCATAGACCAAGAACCAAGACCATCTGCATAGAACGCATTACCTGGAACGTAGGCAACCTTTGCAACAATCGCCTTTGGCATCAACGCTTTTGTATCAATCTCTGCAGGTAAATTAACCCAAACATAGAAACCGCCACCTGGCTTTGTCCAAGTCGCCTCTGCCGGGAAGTACTCTTCAAGTGATTCAAGCATCGCATCGCGGCGAACCTTATATAACTCACAGAAGCTTGCAATCTGATCACGCCATGGCTGATCAGCGAGATAGCTCGAGATTGTTAGCTGAGTAAAGTTTGAAGGACATAAAATTGATGATTCAGAGGCAATAACCAACTTATCTTTAAGAGATTGTGGAACTAAAGCCCAGCCGATACGAAGACCGGATGCGATTGTCTTTGAAAATGAACCCAAGTAGATGACGTTCTCGGAATCTTCTGCGCGCATTGCATTAGGTGATGGTTTATCAAAACCAAGCAAACCGTAAGGATTGTCTTCAACAACAAAGATCTCGGCTTCGCGGCAGATATCAAGAATTTCGGTGCGGCGATCTGCCGGAAGGCAGACACCAGTCGGATTCTGATAATTAGGAATCAAATAGAGAAACTTAATTTTGCGCCCAGCAGCACGCACACTAGTAATTGCATTACGAAGTGATTGTGGAACAAGACCATCTGCATCCATCTCAACATGGACTACAGATGCTTCATATTGGCGGAATGTTCCAAGTGCTCCAACATAAGACGGAGCTTCTACAAGAACAACATCACCTGGATCAATAAAGATACGCGAAATAAGGTCGAGCGCTTGTTGTGATCCTGTTGTTACAACAATGTCATCTGGGTTGGCGCGGATTCCCTCAAGCGCCATTACATCGCAGATTTGCTCACGAAGTTTTGGGTGACCCTGTCCGCTTCCATATTGAAGCGCCTCAGAACCGTTTGTAAGAATTAATTGATTAACAACTCCAGCCATCATCTCCATGGGTAGTGCAGAGAGATTTGGCATTCCACCAGCGAGAGAGACAATCTCTGGACGTGATGCAACAGCAAAGAGTGAACGAATTTCAGAGGGCAACATTCCAGCGGCTCGAGTAGCAAATCTCTCTTCGAGATGTTGTGGAGCGCCGGTCTGATAGCGAAGATTTACCTCTGACATGGGATTAATCTTCCCATACTCAAGGGCGTGCTTACTCAGTATTT
>WLNN01000070.1 GCA_009699765.1 Actinomycetota bacterium | reverse complement strand
TGTTGAAGGTTTCTGTTGAACCTGCTTCCATAGCGGAAGCCTTCTCAATGAAGAAATTTTTCGCCCACTCCACAAACCAAAGTCGATCTCTGTAATCTCATCGACAATATTCATTTGACGGAGTGAGGCGGAATACTTGCTTCTCAACCATGGATCAATAGTTAGTTGGCAGCGCTCGATTGGACTAACGTGGAGATAATCAATCTTTGCGTTTCCGATTCGCTCGACGAGAGATACCGCCTGAGATTTTCCCTTTTTTGATAAACCGATTCCGGGTAATTGTCCGGTAAGTAAATCCGCTGCATTGGCGGCCGAATGTCCGTGGCGCAAAAATATAAGGGTGCTCACCAGCTGCCTTTCCAAAGATTCGAATAATTCAACACGCGAAGCGAAGGTTACCGAGTTATTTGGCAAGCGTCTTGCTAAGGTCGCGCTCATGGAGATGCGTCGAGCAGGAAAAAGTGGATTATCCCTTTCACGTCTAGGGCTCGGAACAATGACCTGGGGACGCGACACAGATACGCATGAAGCCGCTGATCAATGTCGCGCATACCTTGATGCGGGAGGAAATTTCCTCGATACCTCGCCGATTTATGGCGATGGCGACTCCGAACGAGTAATCGGAGGAATGATCGGGACGCTGTTTAACCGCGATGAAGTTGTTATAGCTACCAAAGCCGGCATTCAACTAGTTGATGGCCAACGCGTCGTCAACAACACAAGACAATCATTAATCTCTGAACTTGATAAATCCCTCGCTCGTCTTGGAACGGATTATGTAGATCTCTGGCAACTGCACAGATGGGATGAACAGACTCCTCTGGAGGACACACTCTCCGCACTTGACTATGCATATTCGTCAGGCAAAGCACGCTATGTCGGCATTTCAAATTTCTCAGGATGGCAGAGTGCGCGCGCAATCACCCTGCAAGAGTTGCACAGTATGAAAGCACCTCTTATTTCTATGCAGAACGAGTATTCACTTCTTAATCGCGAGGTAGAGAATGAAATATTGCCCTGCGCGGATCAACTTGGCGTTGGTTTCTTAGCATGGGCTCCACTGGCGCGTGGAGTTCTCACCGGAAAATATCGAAAAGGGATTCCAAGTGATTCTCGAGCAGCAGCTCCACATTTTGTTAAACACGTCGAGCCTTACTTAGATGAACAGTCTTCTCGCATAGTTGAAGCAGTGAGTGTTGCGGCGGAAGGATTAGGATTTGCGCCATTAGAAGTGGCTCTTGCCTGGGTTCGAGATAATCCGCTAGTTACTTCCTCAATTATTGGGGCACGAACTGGCGCCCAACTCCGCGGCATACTTAAATCCGAAGAGATTGTTCTTCCAGCAACTATCCGTGAAGTCCTTGATGAAGTTTCAGCAGTTTTCTAGAAAATCGTTGAGCACTTTAACTCCGAAGTGCAGTCCATCAATAGGAACTCGTTCATCAACTCCGTGAAAGAGCGCCATGAAATCTAACTCAGGTGGTAGTCGAAGCGGACTAAATCCGTAACCAACGATTCCAATTTCAGAAAGAGCCTTGTTATCTGTTCCACCGCTCATTAAGTATGGGACAGGAATGCCTTCGGGATCTTCACGAACGATAGCTGCACACATGGCGTCAACTAATGGACCACCAAATTCCACTTCTAGCGCGATATCGCGAGTCAAAGTCTCAATACGTATATCTTCGCCAACAATTGAGCGAATCGTTGAATTGAGTTCCTCCTCATAACCCGGAAGGAACCGACCATCTATCGTTGCACTTGCACTTCCCGGGATTACATTCGCTTTGTAGCCGGCTTCCAGCATTGTCGGATTAGCTGTATTTGCCAACGTTGCGCCAATCATTCGAGCAGTTGGACCAATCTCTTTCAGAAGCGGACGCAGGTCGCTCTCGTCATATGGCTTGCCGGTTGCATCTGCAATCTTCTTAAATAAAAGTTTCACAGTCTTTGTGTATCGCTGTGGCCATTCATAACGACCAATCTTTGCAACTGCTTCAGATAGCGCCGTCAGTGCGTTCTCATCGTTAATCATTGATCCATGACCTGCGCGACCATCTGCAGTGAGTTTCATCCAGTGAATACCTTTTTGCGCTGCCTCAACAAAATAGAGACGCTTCCCATCTCCTACTGTCACGGAGAATCCCCCGACCTCGGAAATCGCCTCCGTGCAACCAGCAAAAACTTCTGGATGATTCGCAGTCATGTACCTGGAACCGAAATTGCTTCCGGCTTCTTCATCTGCAAAGAAAGCTAAAACGATGTTGCGAGGAGGCCTATATCCGGTGCGTGCCCAGTGGCGAACGATTGCAAGGATCATTGCATCGACATTCTTCATATCGACAGCGCCACGCCCCCATATCATTCCGTCAATTATCTTCGCACTAAATGGGTCAACGCTCCAATCATCTGCATTTGCAGGAACGACATCGATATGTCCGTGCACAACTAACCCTGGACGCGTTGTATCGCGTCCTTCTATCTTGGCAATTACGTTGCATCGATTAGGAGCGGACTCATAAATCTTTGAGGAGATTCCAACTTCAGCAAGTGATGCAACAACATATTCGGCAACAGCTCTTTCATCTCCTTTGCCTTCACCAAAATTCACAGAAGGAATTCTGATTAAGTCTTGGCAGATCGAGACAGTCTCTTCCATCAAGGATTCCAAGTTGTTACTCATGGCGTCATTCTCCCCCAGAAGTAGAGAACCGGGCTCTCTTTTGCGTGTGTGCCATTGCATTGGTATCCTTGCCCAGTAAATTCGACCCCATCACATAGGCTTGCCTAATTCGTGGCGGGGACACTCGTCCGGGTGGCGGAATTGGCAGACGCGCTAGCTTGAGGTGCTAGTTCTCGCAAGGGATTAGGGGTTCAAGTCCCCTTTCGGACACAGAAATGGAATTACTTCATGGAGCTCGCTCAAGCACTCTCTCTCATTCGCGAAGTACCTGATTTTCCAAGCCCTGGAATTCTTTTTCGGGATATCACTCCATTGCTTGCCAACGGCGAGGCACTTGCAAAGGTAACCAACGAACTCGGTCAGAGCGATCATTCTTATACGCATGTTGTTGGAATTGAAGCGAGAGGCTTTATTTTGGGTTCAGCAATCGCTGTTGAAAATAAAGTTGGTTTCGTCCCATTTAGAAAAGCTGGAAAATTGCCACACACTACTATCGCGCGTACTTACGGTCTTGAATACGGTGTAGATGTAATCGAAGCACACATTGATGCTCTGCAATCCGATGACAAGGCGCTGATAGTTGATGATGTTTTAGCGACAGGTGGAACCCTCGTAGCTGCAATTGAGCTCGTACTAGAACTTGGTGCGTCAATAAGTGAAGTTGTCGTGCTCTTTGAAATCGAGGCTTTGGGTGGTCGAGCTCTCATCAATTCAAGATATCCTGAAATCAATTTACGAGCTGTTGTGAAAGCTTAAGTTTCGTGCGCATTCCTCAAATTCAAGCCTTACGCGCATTAGCTGCCGTTCTCGTTCTTCTGTTTCATGCAAATTTGGTCGGTGGTGGTTACGTCGGAGTAGATATTTTCTACGTGATATCTGGCTACTTGATTACTGGATTGCTTTTGAGAGAACTTGAAGAGAGCAAGACTCTAAATTTCAAAGCATTCTATTTACGACGCATAAAAAGATTATTGCCAACTTCATTCTTCATCTTGATGGTGACCGCGCTAATCGCCTGGTATTTCTATCCTGGGACGATGCGTGCTGATCTTGGTAGAGATATCTCTGCGGCTGCGGTATATATCTCAAACTTCCTTTTTGCCTTCTGGCAGATGGATTACCAAAATCTCAATGCGATTCCACCCGTTGTAATTCACTACTGGTCACTTGCCGTGGAAGAGCAGTTCTATCTTTTCTGGCCATTTGTTATTTATGCAGCTTTTAAATGGGGTGGTAGAAGGCGAGTCTTTACCGTAGTCGCCGCAGTAACAGTTCTCTCCTTTGTTTACAGTCTTTATCTGACCAGCAATTCACCGATTTGGGCTTTTTACTCTCTTCCAACTCGAGCATGGGAGTTGGGAGTCGGAGCTCTACTCTTGGCGATTCCAAAGAAATACAAACTTTCCATAGTTTATCCGTGGCTGGCTCTACTTCTTTTGCTGTACTCGACATTTATATTTACTGATAAGACGGCATTTCCAGGTACAGCAGCGTTGGCTCCTGTCTTTGGTACTGCTATCGCAATTGCTTCCATAAATTCATGGCCCCGTGTTCTCAATTTTCTCTCCAATTTAAGAGTTACTCAGTGGCTTGGAGAGATCTCGTACCCCCTCTATTTATGGCACTGGCCACTACTTGTTATCCCGATGATCTATTTTGGTCGCGGACTTCACATATTCGAACGTGCGTTAGCAATAATTGCAACACTTATTTTGGCTGACCTAACACATCGTTACATAGAGCAGCCGATTCGACATGTAAATATCGAACCGCGCAAAATCTTGAAAACAGCGGCTATAGCTTCGGTTCTTAGTGCATCCACTGGTTTAGCAATATATGCAACCGCTAATGACACTATCACACTTCCATCCGGTCAAAGTTATAAGCTGACCGAAGTGTTAGAACGTCCCAAGGTTTACGACGATAAATGCCATGTCAATAATGGAGAAGTTATTTCCGATCAATGTACCTACGGTCCTGAGAGTTCACGAAAGATTGTTCTTTTTGGCGACTCTCACGCCGCTCAATGGATGCCACTACTTGAGAAATTGGCGTTCGAGAACGATTTCCAATTGATTTCACTAACTAAGTCCGCCTGCCCTGGTCCCGAAGTTCTCAAGGTGGAGACCGGCGGATATAAGAATAAGGATTGCAATGCCTGGCGAGCGAATTCAATATCCAGAATTCGTCAGCTCCATCCAATTGCAGTCCTAGTAAGTGGAATGCAACACTTTGAAATGCCTTCCAGTTATTCAAGTCGTAGTTCTTGGTGGCGCGAAGGTCAGCAAAAGACTTTCGATGCGCTTAAAGGATCCTCACCTCACATAATCTATATTTCAGATACTCCGCATCCACTTCGAGATATCCCAAGTTGTATCGCCTCAGGCCGTTTAGATAAGTGCAATTCAACAGAACCTTCAACTGCGATTTTCACACCTGGTTGGCAACAAATCGATCCAACGAGTTGGTTCTGCACCGATACATGCCCAGCTGTAATCGATGGCGTAATTGTTTATCGTGACTCTTCACATATAAGTGTTCTCGGGTCAAAATTAGTCGCCACAGATATGTCTAATGCTCTAAGAAGACTGGGAGTGCTCGCCTCGAAATGAGAAATTCCCCTCAAGAAATGGCAAGATGCTCACATGGCTGAACTGATTTACTACTGCGGAACTATGGATAGCGGTAAGTCCACGCTTGCTTTACAAACTGCCCACAATCATCAAAGCCGAGGACGCGGCGGAATAATTTTTACGAGTCAAGATCGTGCAGGCGCTGGCGTTATTTCTTCACGCTTAGGACTTCAAAGCGCTGCAATAGAGGTGCAACCCGACTTTGATATCCATAGATATGTCGTAGATAAACTTTCGATGGGCGAAAGAATCGATTACATTATTTGCGATGAGGCACAATTTTATCAGCCTGAGCAAATTGATGAATTGGCGAAAATTGTTGATGGACTAGGGATTGATGTCTATGCATTTGGCATCCTTGCAGACTTTAGAACCAAGCTTTTTCCCGGCTCTGCTCGCCTAGTTGAACTTTCTGATCGTGTGAACACTTTGCAGGTAGAGGCGCTTTGCTGGTGTGGCTCACGCGCTACCCACAATGCTCGTACTGTAAATGGAGTGATGGTTACAGAAGGCGAGCAAGTGGTCGTGGGTGATGTCAGCAAAGCGAATGAAGTTGCCTACGAAGTGCTATGTCGTCGTCACCATATGCGTCAGGTCACTGCTCGTGCTTCAAGAGCCGGTCATATTTCTGGCGATGCTCTTCCATTTAACGAAGAGATTTAAATTGCATGCGCGATAGTCGCAACTATCGGGGCCAAGAATAGCGCTGGTAACAAGTTTCCAACTGCTATCTTCTTGATATCGAGCAAACGCAGACCTATTCCAATCAACATCAAGCCCCCGCAGATTGTCATCGCATCTATCTGATATTGCTCAAGAACATTTCCTGCCACCCACCCTATTAGCGTCCAACCTCCTTGGTAAATACCTAAAGGAATTATGGAAGCTGCGACTCCCCATCCGAGAGTTGATGCAAATGCCATCGCAGCAAAAAAGTCGAGCGAAGACTTGAGGAGGAGTTGATCTATCCCTTGCGACATTCCATCACTTATTGAACCGAGAATTGCAAGGGGGCCAATTAGAAAGAGAAGTGAAGCTGTGACGAAGCCTTCAACAAAGGGACTTTCCTCCGATGCGCGAAACTTTTGGCGCAACCTTTCACCGAAAGAGTCTAGGCGGGTCTCTATTGAGAGCGCATTTCCGATTAACCCACCGAGAAGCAAGGTTAAAAGAATTACCAGAAGTGGTGCTCCTTGTGGCAAGGCGTATATAAATCCAGATGACCACAAAGGAATAAGGGCACCCACGGCCCCAAGTAGAGTGATAAGTCCAAGCACATCTGTTATCGAACGTTGTGAATTTTTTGAAAGGCGATTGCCCACTGCGATACCAATCGTGGAACCGACGATTATTGCAAGCAGATTTAGGATGGTTCCTAGGCCAATAAACATTGCACCACTATAGACTTCTGCCATGAATTTCTTGGCAATTAAAAAGTTTTTAGCCCCACATAAGACAATTCCTAATACGCCATGGAGAGCTGATCACCGCTGGCAGTTATCACTCCCCCGCGTGGCTATTCTCTGGTTCGGATTAGCAATCTTCGGATTAGGTGATGCGTTAATTGTCC
>WLNN01000007.1 GCA_009699765.1 Actinomycetota bacterium | reverse complement strand
CACGCAATTAACAGGACGTGCAGGTCGTCGTGGAATCGATATAGAAGGTAATGCAGTAGTCCTCTGGTCACCAACGGTAGATTCTGCAACCGCAGCAGGTCTTGCCTCGACGCGAACCTATCCACTTCGCTCATCCTTTACTCCTTCCTACAACATGTCGATCAACTTGATTGCTCGATTCGGGCGCGAGCGAGCACGAACAAGTTTGGAATCATCCTTTGCGCAAGTCCAAGCCGATAGGGCTGTAGTTGGATTGGTTAAGCAGATTCGAAAGAACGATATGGCGGCAGCCGAGCAGCTTGAATCTGCGGTCTGTCATCTCGGAAACTTCGAGGAGTACGCAAATATTCGGATGGAAATTAAGGATACCGAGCGACTGCTCAGCAAAAGGGATGGCCGACGTACCTTTGATAACCGCCAACGTCAGCATATGGAGAACGAACTCGATAAATTGAGAAAACAATTACGTCAGCATGAATGTCACTCTTGTAATGATCGTGAAACGCACGCTCGCTTTGCCGAGCGCGCCACGCGCTTACATCGAGAATCTGCTGGCCTCAGAGAACGCGTAGAGAATAGAACTCACGTTATCGCCAAAACCTTTGACAGAATTTGTGATGTTCTAAATCATCTTGGCTACATTGAGGGCGAACAGCCTCTCGAGCAAGGAAAAATCCTCGCGAAGATTTATGCCGAGTCAGATCTTCTTTTAACTGAGACTATCCGCAACGGAATTCTTGATAAATTATCAGCACCTGAACTTATTTCAGTTGTCTCTTCGGTAATTTATGAGAGTCGAGGTAGTGAAAACTATGCTCCTAAAATTCCACACCAAAATGTTGCAAATGCGCTGGCAGCAATTGCCTCCATTTGGTCTCAGCTCGAAAGTATTGAAGAAGATTTTGGGGTAAAAACTCAACGAGAACCTGACTTTGGCTTCTGTCAGGCATCCTTCAAATGGGCCAGTGGTCACTCACTAAGCCATGTACTAAAGGGAAGCGACATGACTGTT
Organism: Actinomycetota bacterium; assembly: GCA_009699765.1. Lineage (GTDB taxonomy): Bacteria > Actinomycetota > Actinomycetes > Nanopelagicales > Nanopelagicaceae > Planktophila. Next base: position 20,967 of record WLNN01000007.1, on the reverse strand, counting down.
GGCGATTTCGTGCGAAACATTAAGCAACTAATTGATCTACTCAATCAAATATCTGTGGCATCTGAAAAGTTACGTCCTCAATGCAAAGATGCTATTAAGCGCATCGACAGGGGAGTGGTCTCGTATATGGTTGGCGAACTATGACACTAATGCTCTTAGATAGCGCCTCACTTTGGTATCGCGCATATTACGGAATGCCAGACACTTTGTTATCGCCAACTGGCATGCCCGTAAATGCTATTCGTGGCTATCTTGATATGACGGCGCGTTTGATTTCCATGTACTCACCAAATCGCATTGTCGCGTGCATAGAAGGGGATTGGCGGCCGTCATGGCGCGTCGAACTTTTCCCTGATTACAAAGCTAATCGATTAGAAGCCGATAGTGATGAAGAGGAAGAACCGGAGACGCTAACACCACAAATTCCTGTTCTGCTTGATTTATTGGATGCACTTGGAATTCCTATGGTCGGTGTGGACGATTACGAAGCAGATGATGTGATGGCGACCTTTGCAGCTCAGGAGAAGGGCCCTATTCGTGTCGTTACTGGAGATAGAGATCTCTTCCAACTTGTCGATGATAAACGCGACATCAAAGTTGTTTATCTCGCACGAGGAATCTCACAACATGATTTAGTCGACATTGCTTGGGTTGCAGACAAGTATGGAATTCCTGGAGATAGATATGCGCTTTTCGCTATGTTCCGCGGCGATCCTTCAGATGGATTACCCGGCGTTCGGGGGATTGGCGAAAAAGGAGCGGCACTTATTGCCAATCATTTTGCAACTGTTGAAGAAGCGCTGAAAGCAGCAAGCACTGGACATGATTCACTTCCTGCCTCACTTGCAAAGAAGATTCTTGCGGGGGAGGATTACCTAAAAATTGCACCAACTCTCGTACACTGTGCTCGCGATGTAGCTCTTCCCCAATTAGATATCAAAATTCCAACCAAGGCGCAGGATCTATCTCTCGTTTATCAAATGAAGGAAGAGTACGGTCTGGGCGCAAGCGTTGATAGATTGATTTCTGCTCTTAAGTGGTGAAGAGAAACGATATGAAACCTGTCGTCCTAATTCCAACTTACAACGAATCGCTAAATATCGTTTCACTACTTTCATCTCTCGAGAATCTACGCAGAGAGATGCCATTCAGAGTTGTTGTTATTGATGACAATTCCCCCGATGGCACTGCAAATATTGTCGATAATTTGGATCTAGATTGGGTGCGTGTTATGCGCAGAACGAGAAAAGATGGTCTCGGTAATGCCTATCGTGCCGCAATTACTGAAGCAATCGATTCAAATCAATTTTCACACATTGTCACAATGGACTCTGATGGCTCACATAGAGTCGAAGATTTACATTTAATGTTTGCTAGCGCAGATAAAGACGAACTATCGGTGACACTCGGTACCCGCTGGATGCCAGGCGGAAGAGTTGTAAATTGGCCAAAATATCGACAGTTTCTCTCAAAGGCAGGAACTGCATATGCCCGGAAAGTTCTAGGAATCCCACTACGAGACCTCACAGGAGGTTTTCGAATTTATTCGGTCGCTATATTAAAGAAATTGAAAATCAATGAAATGACGGCAAATGGCTATTGTTTTCAGATTGAAATGGCAATGGCCAGTGATCTAGCTGGTGCAGTCTTTGTAGAAGTTCCAATAACTTTCATCGAGCGAGTAAATGGTCTTTCTAAGATGAGCAAGAACATAGTCATTGAAGCTCTAGTGCAGACAACGCTCTGGGGTCTCAATCGTGCGCTAAGGCCTAATGCCGATAAGTTACATTATGTAAAGTAAAAGGAATTAGCCCCACCCCTGCGGCTGCCTACCTCTGATAATCCGAGATGGGCGCGCAAGAACAAACTAAGTTTCGATCCCCATGTGCGCCATCAATGCGTGAGACGGGAGGCCAATATTTCATTCGACTTCCAATGATTTCGCCTTCGATATAGCCCTCCAGAGGCGCTGGATAGCCACCCCTCTCCCTCGGGTAAGCCCTGTCCCATTCGCTGGCGGTCATAATCAAGGCGGTATGAGGCGCATGACGTAAGGCGGAATCCTCGATGGTCATCTTCCCATCAATTATCTCTTGAATCTCGGTTCGGATCGAGACCATCGCATCAATGAATCGATGGATCTCGCGAATATCTTCGGATTCGGTCGGTTCAATCATCAACGTCCCTGCAACCGGGAAGGACATAGTAGGTGCGTGAAAGCCGTAATCCATTAAACGCTTTGCAATGTCATCAACGCTGACACCAGAATCTTTAGTGAGTCCTCGAATATCCAATATGCATTCATGAGCTACTCGCCCATTCTGGCCGGTATATAAAACCGGATAGGAGTCAGACAAACGCGCCGCCATGTAATTTGCCGAAAGAATTGCAACTTGAGTTGCGTGAGTTAGACCGCCACCGCCAAGTAAACGTATGTACGCCCAAGAGATTGGCAAAATACTTGCAGAGCCATAAGGTGCCGCAGAAATCGGACCTGGGCCTGTAACGGGACCAGCTAGAGGATCTAACGGATGATTGGGCAGGAATGGTGCTAAATGTGTTCGAGAAATAACTGGACCAACGCCCGGTCCCCCGCCACCATGTGGAATTGCGAAAGTTTTATGGAGATTTAAATGCGAAACATCGGCTCCGAATTTACCTGGCTGAGCTACTCCAACAAGTGCGTTGAGATTTGCTCCATCTACATATACCTGTCCCCCGGCGTCATGGATTAATTCGCAAATTTCCGAAACCGCCGTTTCAAAGACGCCGTGTGTTGATGGATAGGTAATCATCAGCGCCGCAAGTGTCTGGGAATATTCCGCGATTTTCGCCTTAATATCTTCAACCGAAACATTTCCATTTTCGTCGCACTCGATAACAACTACCTGCATCCCCGCCATAACCGCTGAAGCAGCATTTGTTCCGTGCGCACTCGATGGAATCAAGCAAATCTTTCGTGCGTGATCACCTCTAGAGTCATGGTAATTACGAATCGCAAGAAGCCCTGCAAACTCGCCTTGGCTACCTGCATTTGGTTGAAGCGAGACGGCGTCATACCCAGTAATTGCAACCAACCACTGCGAAAGCTGATCAATTAATTTACGTGAGCCAACAGTCTGCTCCGCTGGCGCAAAAGGATGTAGCGCAGAGAATTCGGGCCATGTGACAGCTTCCATCTCTGTCACGGAATTCAACTTCATGGTGCAAGAGCCGAGTGGAATCATGGTGCGATCAAGCGCTAAATCGCGGTCTGCGAGATTACGCAAATAACGCATCATCGCTGTCTCGGAATGATTTGTATTAAAAACGGGGTGAGTTAGATAGCTGCTTGTGCGAAGCATCTTCGCCGGAATTGATTTTGTCAGAACAGCATCAGCCGCAGTTTCATTTAAACCTAGGATTGAAAGCACATCAGCAAAAACAGACTCAGTTGTTTGCTCATCGAAAGAGACTCTTACTTGCGTGGCAGAAACGTGACGGAAATTAATTCCTCTCTCAGTTGCCTTTGAGTGAATCTTCGCAGCATCTAGAACATCAACTGTTACGGTATCAAAGATAACTTGATTGCCAGATTTACTGACAGTGGCTAAACGATTTGCGAATACATTTACACGTTCTGCAATTGCGCGCAGCCCGGAAGGCCCGTGCCACATGGCATAGAAGGCGCTCATATTCGCAAGTAAAACCTGCGCTGTACAAATATTGGAGGTGGCCTTATCGCGACGGATATGTTGCTCTCTCGTTTGTAACGCTAAACGGAAAGCTGGCTTGCCTGTTGCATCAATACTTTGACCAACAAGTCGCCCTGGCATTGATCTCTCTAGTCCACTGCGCACTGCAAGGAATCCTGCGTGCGGTCCGCCAAATCCCATCGGAACTCCGAAACGTTGCGCAGTTCCAACTGCGATATCGGCTCCCCACTCCCCCGGTGCCTTGATCAGAGTGAGAGCGAGTAGATCAGTTGCAGCAATAACTAGGGCGCCTTGTTGATGTGCATACGTTGCAAAGGCTGAGTAGTCGCAAATCTCTCCAGTTGTATCTGGATACTGCAACAAGGCACCAAAAAATTCCCCTGCATAACCATCGCGAGTGATATCCCCTGAATCCACTTCTACAACTGTTATGCCAAGTGGCTTGGCTCGTGTTAGAACGACAGCTTTAGTCTGCGGATGAAGGTGCTCTTCAATGAGAAATACTGCGTCATCGCTGAGTTTGGACGCTCTACGGGCTAGCGTCATTGCCTCAGCAGCAGCTGTTGATTCATCAAGCATTGAAGCATTCGATATGTCTAGTCCTGTTAATTCACAGACCATAGTTTGAAATGCAAAGAGCGCTTCGAGCCTGCCTTGTGAGATTTCTGGTTGGTATGGCGTGTATGCGGTGTACCAAGCGGGATTCTCTAAGACATTGCGCTTAATTACCGCAGGCACGATCGTTGCGTAATAGCCGGTACCAATCAGTGAGGTGAAAACTTTATTCTCGGATGCAATCTTTCGAAGTTCAGAGATGACCTCTACTTCACTAACACCTTCCCCAAGCGCATCTTCAATCACACCTTGAATTGCAATATTTGCAGGAACAACATCGGCAATAAAACTCGTTAAGTCCTTGTAGCCCAAAGCCGCAAGCATTGTCGCCTCATCACGATGAGTCGGACCAATGTGGCGATCTTCAAATGAGCGGCTCACTTAACTCCCCTGCCTTTGCTGCCATGTTGCAACACCTAAATTGTTGCGAAGGTGCAATATATTGGCAGCGAAGAAGAATTAAGCGCCTTTAGCCTTTCGGCGCAGCGAGAGTTCGTCGTTACTTTCGCCACCAACTACTTCGCCGTTGAACTCTCCACTCAAGGTTGAGAGTGAGCCCTCAACTTCATGCCAGACCTTTCCAACCGCAATTCCAAATACACCCTGACCGCCCGCAAGCAAATCGATAATCTGATCAGGGCTTGAAAGTTCGTAGATAGAAGATCCATCGCTCATCAATGTAATGCTTTCAAGTTCTGTGACGCCGCGATTGCGCAAGTGATCAACGGCAGTTCTAATATTTTGAAGTGAGACACCTGCATCGAGAAGTCGCTTAACAATTTTCAAAACAAGAATGTCGCGGAAACCATAAAGGCGAGCAGAACCTGAACCATGTGCTGTGCGAATTGAAGGCTCAACTAATCCTGTACGTGCCCAGTAATCAAGTTGTCGATATGTGATTCCTGCTGCTGAACATGCAGTAGCACCGCGATAGCCGATCTGGAGTTCTTGCTCTGTCACGAGAGGGGGCTCGCTTTCGATAATGGTCCCGGGGAAATCGGAACATCGTTAGGGTACGCGCCCCTACCCCGACAGCTCGTGAGCGACACGCTTAAAACCTCTACTTGAGGTTGACGGTTGCCCCGCTTATCAGGCGAAGTCCTCCGGGTTGATCTGATCGAGAAACTCACGGAAGGCCTCCACTTCAGACTCGCTCCCTACCGCACCGCCATCCGGAATTTGGATACCGGCGCTATTGAGAAGCTCTTGGGAGACCAAGATATTGGCCTTAGTACGAAGTGCTACCGCGATCGCATCCGATGGTCTCGCCGAAACGGGTGCCAGGGCTCCCTGGTCATTACGAAGTTGCATCTCAGCATAGAAAATTCCATCAACCATTGAAGTAATGTGCACAGAGGTCAAAGTTAAGCCAGTTGCTTGAAAAAGATCGACCATCAAATCATGAGTAAGGGGTCTAGCAGGACGGAGTTCTTGCTGAGCAAAAGCGATAGCACTTGCCTCGGCAGAACCTACCCAAATTGGAAGGAATGTCGTTCCCTCAACCTCTTTAAGTAAAACAATTGGCTGGTTAGAAGGCATCTCAATGCGAACACCGACAACTTCAACCAGAGTGAGCATGAGAGGAGGAACTAGCGAGGTCGATTTAGACCGCTGCGAATGAGCGATGCATGCAAACGAACAGATAGCGCAGCAATCTCTCGCTGTACTTCCTCGGCTCGAGCCTTAGATTCAGATGACTTCTGACGTGTGTAAGGAGTGATCACTTGTTCAATCAAACCAATTTCGCGGTCAGCTGCTGTCTTAAATGAACGCAAATGACGGGCTTCAATACCAAATGAAGCCATCTCGGCGACCGCCTTTGCTACTGAAAGCGCATCTGCATCGTAATGACGGCCACGAAGGGTTATCAACCCAAAAGATTCAAGCTCAACGAGTTGTGCATCATCTACTCCAGATGCATTAATGAGTTCATCTCGTGAAAGGCGCATCTCTGACTGCTCGCCGAAGGTGCTTGGCGCGATTTCTCCATCGACTGTGGCCAATCCAAGTGTTGGACGGGGAACAGCAATTCCTTGTGGCGTTGGTTCAAGACCACGATCAAGAGCGTCGAGATTTTCTTTGATGACACGTAAAGGCAGGTACTGATCGCGCTGTGCAAGCAGTACATAGCGAAGACGTTCTAAATCGTTGCTTGTAAATTTGCGATATCCGGAAGGTGTGCGTTGTGGCTCAATCAGCCCTTCAGATTCAAGAAAGCGAATTTTTGAAATTGTGATGTCAGGAAAGTCGCCACGCAACTTTGTTAATACTTCACCGATACTTAAATACGCACGTGCTGGAACGCTCACTTACTTCTCCCCTGATTGTGATTGACTGCAAATAAATAGCAGGTGGAATTTTCCAATTTGAATCTCATCGCCAGTTACAAGGCTGTGCGACTTACTTTGTTGATTATTAATATACGAACCATTTAGGCTTCCAGAATCCGTGAATTCAAATACAGAACCTGTGCGCTTTATAGTTGCATGTGAACGAGAAACTGTTATGTCATCAAGAAAAATATCGTTTGAAGATGCGCGACCGATACTCACTCCATCACCGGTAATCAAGAACCTAGCACCGCGAGAAGGACCGCGATGGATAAAGACCATTGCAGACTCTGCTGAGCCATTCATAACACTTTGGATTACTGCTTTTTCTTCTGGAGATGATTTCTCTAAAAGGCTTTCGATAAGTGCAGCCGGGGAAGAATCTGCAACGGATCGAACTCCGAGGTGGAGAGTGGTAGTAAGTTCATTGGATTGAATTGGATTCTCCATGAGCTACTCCCCCCTTCTTTCGGACTCACCTTCAACTTAAGGGTGACACTAGAGAGTTGCGATAAAGAAATCAAGCCGGAAGTTAGCCCGTAATCTCCCCATATTGAGCCGCCGTTAGCAGCGAAGCAGGCTCTCCACTGAGTGAGATTTCCGCCAACCATCCCGCGCCGTAAGGATCAGAGTTGACGAGTTCTGGATTATTAACAAGGCTCTCGTTTACTGCTGTAACTACTCCGGTAACGGGAGCAAAAATCTCTGATACAGATTTAGTGGATTCAACCTCACCACAAACTTTATCGGCAGTAACTGTTTCGCCAACTTTTGGCATCTGTACGTAAACAATATCTCCCAGGGCGCTTTGCGCGAAATCTGTGATTCCCATTCGGATACTGCCTGCGCTCTGCGCCTCAGCTACCCACTCATGTTCTTTTGTATAGTGAAGGTCAGCTGGGATATGTGACATTGATATTCCTTATCCTAAAATCATTAAGCTCGGCTAGAAGGCTGCACTCTAATGCTTTTAACTGCGCTCTGGAAATATGAAACGCCCGTGAAGAGGTAAAGAGCAACTCCCCAAATCGTAAATGCCCAACCGAAGATAAATGCGAGCGTTCCTGCAACAGAATCAGAGAGCGCCAAGAGCAAGAGCGGAAATGCGTAAAGAAGATTGAAGGTTGCAGCTTTTCCGAGGTAAGTAACCTTAAGTGGAGGGATACCTTTACGTGTGAGAAGAATTGTCATGACTGCCAATATGAAATCGCGCATCAATAAGGCCAGAATCACCCAGAGCGGCAAGGCATCACGCATATAAAGAACAATCAAAGTCGCGACGATGTAGATACGGTCGATAGCTGGATCTGCCAACTCACCGAATCGAGAAGTTTGATTCCACATTCGAGCTAATTTGCCATCGAGGTAGTCAGTGACTCCCCCGACCGCCAAGACGAAAATAGCCCAACCATCGGCTTGGATCTCCAAAGCGAGCCAGATGAAGAGCGGAACGCCCAAACCCCGTAGCGCGGTGAGGGCGTTAGGAATCGTCAGATACTGCTTCACTCCTTCTCGCGCTCCTTCACCCGAATGGCCACCTGAACGGGGGTCCCCGGAAATCCGAATTCTTCGCGAAGTCGTCGCTCAATGAAACGTCGGTAAGAAGCTTCAATCCAGCCAGATGAGAAAACTACGAACTTTGGAGGCGCAATTCCAGCTTGAGTGGCGTAATAAACCTTCGGCTGCTTTCCGCCACGAACCGGTGGCGGAGTCGCACCGATAAGAGCGCCAAGGAAAGAGTTGAGCTTCGAGGTTGGAACACGTTTCTCCCAGGAGGCAAGAGCGGTTCGAAGCGCCGGCGCAAGACGATCTCGGTGCCAGCCTGTTTTGGCTGCGACATTTACGCGCTGCACCCATTCGATATGTCCAAGGTGGCGATCAAGTTCCTTCTCCAACAGTTCTCGTCGGTCTTCATCGACCAAATCCCACTTATTCAAAACCAGGACCATCGCTTTTCCAGACTCTTCGACCATCGAAATTATTCGAAGATCCTGCTCTGAGATTGGGACTGAGGCATCGAGTACAAGTGCAACGCACTCGGAACGTTCTAGAGCGGTTTGGGTCCGAAGGGTTGCGTAATAGTCGGTGCCACTGGCTTGGTTGGCTCGCTTTTTAATTCCGGCGGTATCTACAAAGCGCCAAATCTGGCCGCCCACTTCAATAAGTGAGTCCACGGGATCGCGGGTAGTGCCAGCAACATCATCAACGATCGAGCGATTTTCGCCAGCTAAGGCGTTGAGCAAACTTGATTTACCAACATTCGGGCGACCGATTAATGCAATACGACGGTAGCCATCTTGAGTCTGTGCGCGCCCCACTTCTGGAAGCAGATTAACAATCGTATCGAGCAAGTCCCCCGAACCGCGACCATGCAAACCTGAAACAAAATGCGGCTCACCTAATCCAAGATTCCATAACGCATGAGCATCTGCTTCATCGTGATCGCCGTCTACTTTATTTGCTACCAAAATTGTTGGTTTCTTTGCTTTACGCAACTCTTGCACTAAGACATCATCTTCATCGAGAGCACCAACTTGTGCATCAACAACGAAAGCAAGAACATCTGCTTCTTCCATGGCTAACTCAGCACCGGCTGAAATCGCAACCGAAATTCCATCCGGCTTAGATTCCCATCCTCCGGTATCCATCACAATAAATCGTCGTCCGCCCCATTCGCATTCGTATTGAACGCGATCGCGAGTAACTCCAGGAGTGTCTTCAACAATAGCTTCTCTGCGTCCGATGAAACGATTAATCAAAGTAGATTTACCAACGTTAGGGCGCCCAAGGATTGCAACTATCGGCAATCCGAGTAAGGAACGTTCTATAAGAAGTTCCCATACTCTTTCGATCGTTTCTTCCAAATTTAATTCGGTGCTATCAATATGCACCGCATCCGATGCCATCGCTAACGGCGACGCTGTGCGGGTCGAATCCACGTGATCACGCGTAGTCAAAGATTGTTCGACTTCGTGTGTTGCGATTGCATCATCGCTTAATTCAATTTCACGACGGTATGTACGTGCATCAATATCTGCCGTCAAATAAACCTTGAGAGCCGCATCTGGCGCCACGACTGTGCCAATATCGCGGCCTTCAACAACTATGCCTCGCTCTGCCTTGTCAATGATTGAATGCTGTAACTTAAGAAGTTCAGCGCGTATCGCAGGATCTGAGGCTATATGAGAAACCTTATTTGTAACGCTCAAGGTGCGGATATCTTCCGAGATATCGCGCTCCCCCAAAAATATTAACGACTTCTTTGGATCTGAATGAAAGACAATACGATTTATCGCTAAGTGCGCCAGAATATCTTTTGATTCATCACTCTTGATTTCAAGAGCTACAAGTGCTGCTGCGCGATAGAGCGCTCCGGTATCTAAGTAATTCCAACCAGCGCGTGTTGCGATTCCTTTTGATGTGCTCGACTTACCGGCTCCGCTTGGGCCATCAAGTGCAACAATGATCATGTCTAGCCCAACCTTTCCAAATGTAAGTGCTTACTTAATATCGATAAATAAATACAGCGCTTATTATCGCGCAGATAAATCAATTGCATCACCATTAACGAGGAGAATGCGCGCTCCAACCTTTTTGCAGAAGGTGCTTATGAAGCTTGTCGGCATCCGAACTTGATAGCGCAAGAGTGATGAGACCAGTGAATTGTTCTGGCGAGTGCTCGATAGTGAGATCCTCGACGTTAACTTCTGCGCTTGCACACTCATCAAATAACGCTGCAAGTTGTCCAGGCTTATCTTGAATTACAACTGGCAGATATGTGTAGTTGCGCGCGATTCCGCCATGCTTGCCAGGTATGGCCGCACGCCCCGCGTTGCCTCCAGCGATAAATTCTTCGACAGTTGAAGCATCAGAGAGTGAGTCTTGAAGTCTTTGCAAATCAGTAATCACTCTCGATAAAATCGGAGATAGTGCTTGGCTATTTGCAGAAATAATCTCGCGCCAAAGTCGAGGATTTGAAGCTGCGATTCGAGTCGTATCGCGTAATCCACTACCTGCTAAATCAAGCCAATGTGTTGGAGCGCCTTGGAGTTGTGAGGCCAAGGCGGACGAGAGGATCTGTGGCAAATGTGAAACTAAAGCAACGGCGCGATCATGCTCTTCAACTGGCATATCAATTAAATGAGCGCCACAAACTTGGATGAGTTCAATGCCTGCAGCTAGTAAATCTGGATCAACTCCATTTGAGTCAATAATCCACGGGCGACCTTGAAAAAGGTCGCCTCTCGCTGATTCTGCGCCGCCAATTTCGCGCCCAGCCATTGGATGCGTTGGCAGGAATCGAGCCATATCCAATCCAATTGCTGAAACCTCTACATGAGGATTAACTTTTACGGAAGAAATATCTATAAAGCCTAGGTTTATATCTTGTTGCATCGCCTCAGAAATGACCTGCGAAACTGTCGAAAGTGGCGAGGCAACAACTGTGAGATCAACTTGCTGATCTCTGCCATTGCTACCAACCAAATCTTGGGCTAGTACGCAGGCACCCGCATCGATATCGACCATCGTTACAGCGATATTTTTAGCTGCAAGCGCGAGGCCAATTGAGCTACCGATTAACCCAGAACCGATTATTCGTACATGCTTAATCATCTCTTCTTCGCCCTTTACTGAGCGATATCCCGGCGTAGAGCTTTAGCTCCTCCGAGGTAGATATGAGAGATTTCCTTTGATGACAATTCGGTCTCAACGGTCGCTAGCGCCCGAACGACCCTAGGTAGCGCACCTACAACATCGATTTCTACTGCGCAGAGCAAGGGGGTAGATTCAAATCCCACCTCACGGGCAGCGGCTGCAGGAAATGCCGCATTGAGATCAGGGGTGGCAGTTAGAAGGACTGAGATTACAGAATCCACGCTGACCGCATTGCTTCGCAGGATCTCAGCCAAGAGCTCTTTCGTGCCAGCGGCTATCGCCTCTGCGGTATTGGCCTCTACCTGAACTGCTCCACGGATTGCGCGCACTGACATGGGAGTAATCATACCCACCTCTTTCATTCTCGCTAATATATTTATAACGTTTTATCTATTTATCTATCTAACGCTTATGAAGAATTTCTCTTGACATCTTCCGAATTGAACTTCACTTCCAGATCTAGAACCTTTGCATAATATCGACAAATAAACTTTTAGATATCTTTTCTGAGCGCATAAATATCGATAAAACCATATTTTCATGTTTGAAGAATAGAAAATAGATAAATAGATATATAGGCATATCGCCTCACTATCGATTTATTACTTTAAATCTAAAGCCTTTTGCAAACTTAGCAACTCACCGTCATTGAGATCGCGCCATCTTCCTTCAAGCGTTTCACCAAGAGAGATTGGGCCGAATTTGGTTCGAATCAATCTCAAAACTTCGACATCAATTGCCTCCATTAAGCGGCGGATGATGTGATATCGGCCCTCGTGGATTGTGACCTCAAGCCAAGTTGGGGAGAGCTGTTTGTAATCCAAAACTCGGGCCATTCCATCCTCTAGCTCAACTCCGTTGCGCAGAGTCTTCTCTATCCCCTGAGGCAACTTACCCTCGAATTCAATGATGTAGGTCTTCTCTAAACCATAAGATGGGTGGGTTGCCCGGAAGGTGAGATCACCATCGTTGGTCAATAAAATCAGACCCTCCGACTCCTTATCGAGTCTTCCGACGTGAAATAAGCGCTCCGTACGCAAGTCAATGAAGTCTGCTAATGAAGCCCGTCCTTCGGGGTCGAACATGGTTGACAGAACTCCTCTAGGTTTATGAAGTGCAAGATAAGTCTTAGTCATTTGAGAATTAATTGTCTCACTATCAACTTCTACTATAACCTTTTCAGGGTCATATTTTGCGCCTAGTTCACGAATTACGCGGCCATCAACCATGACCCGTCCGGAGATGATCAAGTCATCGGCTCCCCTGCGAGAGGTGACGCCAGCATCTGCGATTATTTTATTGAGGCGAATTTCAGCCATTTGAGTTTATCCATTCTGCGGCTATCCATTAACGACAGTCAGCGTATGCAGGCCAGTACGCCCGGGCTACATGGGAGAGAGTACCTGAAGGATTAGTCAGTGAGCGAATCGAGTATTTCATCTAGCCCGTCGATATCAGGCAGATGTGGCGCTAGAGGCGGAAGATCTTGTATTCGATTTAGGCCCAGACGCTCCAAGAAATAGCTCGTGGTCTTATAGAGGATAGCCCCGGTCTCGTTCTCGACTCCAAACTCATCAACCAAACCACGTGTAATCAGCGTCTTCATAACTGCTTCGACATTGACCCCGCGAATCGCTGAAACTCTGGCGCGAGATATTGGCTGACGGTAGGCAACCACAGCCAAGGTCTCAAGAGCTGCCTGAGTAAGGCGATTCTGCTGACCGTCTAGGACAAATTTCTCCACTGCAGCGCTGAAATCTGGTGAGGAGTAGAACCGCCATCCCCCATTAATCGCCTTGAGCGAGAATCCACGGTCTTGATATGAGCCCTGTAATCTCTCGAGGGCATCGACAATCTGATCCACGGTAACTTTCAGAACTGAGGCCAGCGTTAGCTCGGTAACTGGCTCATCTACGACCATCAAAATAGCCTCAATTGAGCGTCCCAAGGTAGCGGCGTCATATACGTGAGAGAGTTGGCCATCGGTAGGCTCAGAGGCGGGCTCACTTATCACATTCTCGCTCACGAGCCCTGCTGCAGAATCTGAATTCTGATCACTGATCTGGTTATCCATTTTCGCCATCCTCTTCATCGGCACCTTCGACGCTCAGCGTTGAAAGACTCTCATTGTCTACTTGATAGTTTTTGCTTGCTAAACCCTCAACCTCAACTTCAGATTGCTCTACTTCCGAACCATCCTCAGAGAATTCATCTCCAACGGGGATATCAAATTCGGAAGATGCAAGAATTTCACCCTCATCCGAGCCGACCCAGCTAATCTGAAGTTCGCCTAACGCCATTACCTGTTCGAAGCGTAGAGCGCCTTGGCGGTAGAGATCGAGCAGGGCCAGGAAGCGAGCTACAACCACAAGTGTGGAATCCGCCTCAGCGATAAGGGATCTAAAGCTGAGCGTTCGACCTTTTCGCAAGGCCTCAACAACTAGCCGTGACTCCTCAGCGACGCTCACAAGGGCGCTGTGAAGGTGTTCTACGGCGACCAGAGGAACTGTCTTAGGGGTTAAAACCCGGTCTGCGATGGCGGCAAAGCGCTCCGGCCCGACCCCGATCAAGACCTCAGGCAACAAGTTTGAGAGGGCGGCATCGAGTGCAACGACACGAGGGAAGGATTTATCTGCAGCAAAGATCGCCTCCTGGAAATTGGCCGCAATCTCCTTAAAAGCGCGATACTGAAGCAGACGTGCAAAGAGAATATCTCGAGCTTCAAGAAGTGCCAGGTCTTCTTCATCCTCGATCTCACCACTTGGCAAGAGTCGAGCAGCTTTAAGGTCGAGCAGGGTTGCTGCGATCACGAGGAACTCTGTTGCTTGATCCAAGCGCCATCCCTCTCCAGAAGCCTCTAGGGCTCGAATAAAGGAGATGAATTCATCGGTAACAAGGCTCAGCGATACCTCGGTGATATCTAGTTTGTGGCGAGAAATCAGTTGAAGGAGCAGGTCGAATGGGCCATCAAAATTATCTAGATGGACGCTAAAAGCCCCGCTCTTGGCGGCCACGGCTTCCGGCGTAGGCTCAACCAGAGGCTCATCGCCTATAGGTGCCACACCTTCGAGAATATCCACGCGCGAACCTTACTTGGTCTAGTTGCCACTTTATGTATATCCCGCGTAGAGTCGCGCCAATTGAGAAAGAGGTTTGCCGCTTGAACGCTAAATCGACATTTGAAAAAGATGTAGTAACTGCCAGCTCTCTCTTTGGAGGCAAGGCAGAGAATTTCCCTGTTCCAGCTCCAATCACCGAACATGGTCAGGCAAAGGTCATCTCTATCTTCAATCAGAAAGGCGGCGTTGGTAAAACAACAACCACAATTAGTTTAGGCGCCGCTCTCGCAGAACTTGGCCGCCGCGTATTGCTCGTAGATTTCGATCCTCAAGGTGGATTATCACTTGGACTTGGAGTTAACGCGCACCGATTGCCTCTTGAAAACACGGTCTATTACGCGCTTCTTTCGCCCGAAGCAAATATTGATGAAATCGTTTTGAAATCATCCGTTGCCAACTTGGACTTCTTGCCTGCGAATAAAGATCTCGTAGGAATCGAAATGAAACTTTCTAGCGATATTTCCGGTCACTTGTATTTGAAGAAGGCGCTCGCACCTTTGCGTAATGAGTACGACGTTATATTGATCGACTGTCAGCCAACCATGGGTCGCCTTGCTATCAACGCATTAGTTGCATCAGATGAAATTATTGTTCCAATGCAGTGCGAAAACTTTGCGATGCACGGTTTTATCGAGCTCTCAGAGAATATTGGCAAAGTTCGTGAGGTCTACAACCCAGAACTAAAGCTAGTTGGAATAATCGCAACGATGTTCGACAAGAAGACTCTGCATAACCGTGAGGTAATCTCGAGAATCATCGAAGGCCACCCAGGAATGGTCTTTGACACTCTCATTTCAAAATCAATTCGGTTTTCAGAATCAACAGTTGCGGGTGAGCCAATCACTGCTTATGCAACATCTTCAGCCGGAGCACAGTCTTACCGTCGACTTGCTCGAGAACTTATTGCACGAGGAGGTGCACGATGACACGTAGAGCCAGCTTGCCAGGAGCCGATGAACTCTTTCGCAATAGCGCTCCTTCACTTTCTGCAGTTCGTGAAGTAGTTGCTGAACCAAACCAAGCGCCTGTAGCGGCTCCAGTAACATCTTCGGCACCGAAAAGTAAGAAAGGTGTTCGATCAATTCCACGTCGTCGCGTCACGCAGGCTGATAAGTCGCCTTCAGGCCGCGAACGCCATGATGAGAAAATAACTGTCTACCTATCCCCCGATGAACTTTTTGATTTAGATCAAGCTCGACTTATGTTGCGCGGAGATTTAGGTCTTGCAGTCGATCGAGGCCGCATTGTCCGCGAATCACTTGCTGTAATCATTGCTGATCTCGAATCAAAGGGCGAACAGAGCATTCTTGCTCGACGTCTTCGAGGTCTCTAAAAGATAAATTGTTCTCAATGAGAACGAGGGTGCGCGAGACTGTAACTTTCGCGCACCTTATCTATTGTTACGAGCGTATAAATCTGTGTTGTCGTCACAGATGCATGTCCCAATAATTCTTGAACAACACGGATATCAGCGCCCCCATCTAAAAGATGAGTTGCATATGAATGGCGAAATACGTGAGGCGAAACTCTGCCTTTCAATCCAGATGCTTCTGCTGCTCTAAGAACTGTTGTCCACGCAGATTGTCGAGAGAGGCGCGAGCCTCTGGAGTTCAAAAAAAGAGCTCGTTCGTTATGCGAATTTTTAGCCAATAAACCTGGGCGTAATCTCACCAAATAATCCTCGAGCGCTTTAAGGGCGAACTTTCCAATTGGAACGAGTCTCTCCTTAGAGCCCTTTCCAGTTAGTTTTAATATCGTAATCTCTTCGCCATCGAACTTGTCTTTACTAATGTCATTGATATCGATACCCACTAGTTCGGCGACTCGCGCCCCGGTACCGTAAAGAATTTCTAAGATTGCTTTATCGCGCAGAGATGTCGGATCAGCAGGATTAGTTACAGACTCAATCAGCGTTGCGACCTCTTCTACAGATAAAGCCTTGGGTAATCGGCGAGCAATCTTGAATTGATTGATGTCGGCAAGTGGAGTTTTTATTGAATACTCGACACCACAGTATTTATAGAACCCCTTGATAGCTGAGATAAATCTATTGACTGAGGTGGGAGCCAAACCGGATTGGGTGAGTTCTCCGATAATCGAGGAGATATCTTCTTCGGAAAGCGATTCGAAAGCTAAATTTCTATGGATTAAGAGGCCGTTGAAACGATCAAGATCCCGCTTATAACTCTCAATCGAGTTGGCAGCTAAACCTCGTTCGATGCGAAGATGATCTAGGTATGTTGCCAACGCAATTTCACACGAAATAGCCATGAACTATTTCATCATTACATTGAATAGCCATGGGCTAATGCAACTGCTTCATAGCGAATCTTTCCTGCATGCACATTTAGCCCCTTCGCTAGTGCAGGATCTTTAGCGAGAGCCTCTTCCCACCCAAAGTTGGCGAGAGCGAGAGCGTAAGGAAGGGTTGCATTTGTTAGCGCATAAGTAGATGCCACCGGGACTGCGCCAGGCATATTTGCTACACAGTAGAAAATTGCATCATGAACCATAAAGGTTGGCTCTGCGTGAGTGGTCGCTTTCGAATCTTCGAAGCAGCCACCTTGATCGATGGCAATATCGACTAGTACCGCGCCAGGTTTCATACCTTTAACTTGTTCGTTGCTGACCAATTTCGGAGCCTTCGCTCCATGAACCAACACAGCACCGACTACCAAATCAGCAGTCTTAATTTCTCGATCTATCGCTGCAAAAGTAGAAGCGAGCGTTTTGATTCTTCCTTGGTAGATAGTGTCAATGTATGCAAGGCGTGGAAGCGAGCGATCAAGAATTGTTACATCCGCGCCCATTCCCATTGCAATAACTGCGGCATTGAGACCAGCTACGCCACCGCCGATTACAACAACTTTGCCAGGAGCGACGCCTGGAACGCCTCCGAGTAAAACACCACGGCCACCATTAGGTTTTTGCAACGCAGTTGCTCCCACTTGTGTTGCTAGTCGCCCTGCAACTTCTGACATGGGCGCTAATAAAGGAAGTGTTCCATTTAGCTCTACGGTCTCATACGCAATAGCCGTAGTGCCGCTCTTGAGAAGTGCATCGGTGCACGCTTTACCTGCCGCTAAATGAAGGTAGGTGAAAAGTATTTGTCCTTCGCGCAGTCTCGGATATTCAACTTCAATTGGTTCCTTAACTTTAAGAATCATCTCCGCATCGCGCCATATTTTCTCAACATCGGCTTCGATCTTTGCTCCCGCATCCACATACTGTGCATCGGTGATGGATGAGCCTGTACCTGCTCCCTTTTCAATTACAACCTGATGACCCGCACGAATAAACTCTGAAACACCTTCTGGAGTTAATGCGACTCTTGCTTCAAGAACTTTAATCTCTTTAGGTACGCCAACTAACATGATTAGCCTTTCTTGGCTAGTGCTGCGGCGATCAGTCCGACAAACAATGGATGCGGACGAGTCGGACGCGATCGTAACTCAGGATGAGCTTGTGTTCCTACATAGTATGGATGTACTTCACGTGGAAGTTCAACGAATTCCACAAGATTTTTCTCAGCATAAATTCCCGAGAAATTAATTCCCGCTGCTGCAATTTGATCACGATATTTATTATTTACTTCATATCGATGTCTGTGACGTTCAGAAATCTGAGTGGCTCCATAAGCCTGAGCAACGATTGAACCTGGAGTAAGTTCTGCTTGATAAAGGCCAAGTCGCATAGTCCCACCCATATCTGCCGCTCCAGCAACAATGTCCATCTGCTCTGCCATTGTTGCAATGACGTGAGTTCCGCCATCGGGGGTGAATTCTGCCGAACTCGCATCTTTTATTCCAGCTAGATTGCGCGCTGCTTCAATAACCATGCATTGCAAACCAAGACAGAGACCTAGGGTTGGAATCTTATTTTCGCGTGCGAATTTTAAAGCTCCCAATTTTCCTTCGATTCCTCTAATTCCAAAACCACCTGGAACGCAGATTGCATCGAGGGATGAAAGTTCTTTATTGGCGCCTTCCGGGGATTCACAGTTATCACTTGGAATCCAAACTATTTCTACCTTTGCATTATTAGCAAAGCCACCTGCACGGAGCGCCTCTGATACTGAGAGATATGCATCCGGGAGATCGATGTACTTGCCTACTAGCCCAACTCGAACATGATGCTTTGGGTTATGCACTTTCTCAAGCAACGCATCCCAATCTCCCCAATTGACATCATGCCCGCCAAGAGCAAGGCGACGCACGATATATGCATCTAGCCCTTCACTGTAAAGAACTTTGGGAATGTCATAGATTGAAGGAGCGTCAACTGCCGCAACAACTGCTCCTAAATCAACATCGCACATCAAAGAAATCTTCTTCTTGATTCCATCAGGAATAGGACGATCGCAGCGAAGGACTATTCCATCAGGAGCGATACCGATACTGCGAAGTGCTGCAATACTGTGTTGAGTTGGCTTGGTCTTTAACTCTCCGGATGGACCGATATAAGGCACCAATGAAATATGTAAGTAGAAGACATTGTCGCGACCAACTTCTTGTCGTATCTGTCGAGCTGCCTCAAGAAATGGTTGTGATTCGATATCTCCAACGGTTCCACCTATTTCGGTGATAACCACATCAATATCCGGAGAATCATTTCCGAGCATACGTTCTTTGATTTCATTTGTAATGTGAGGAATGACCTGAACTGTTTCGCCCAGATACTCACCTCGACGTTCGCGCGCGATAACTCGAGAATAAACCTGACCGGTAGTCACATTAGCTGAACCCTCTAGGTTGCGATCAAGAAAGCGCTCGTAATGCCCGATATCCAAATCAGTCTCTGCGCCATCGTCGGTAACAAAGACTTCACCATGCTGGAATGGGTTCATTGTTCCGGGATCTACATTGAGATAAGGATCGAGTTTCTGCATTGTTACGCGGATTCCGCGGGCTACAAGTAATCGACCTAGACTCGAAGCGGTGAGTCCTTTTCCTAAACTGGAGGCGACGCCACCTGTAACGAATATATGTTTGGTGACATGTCCATGGCCAACGGCTTTCTCGCTCATGGAAGTCAAACCTATCATCAAATCTAAGCTTCGCCTCGCATAGCTAGAAGTTCGGCTGCGTGTTCTAGCGCACTAGTGGACTCCTCAAGACCAGCGAGCATGCGTGCAATCTCTTCGACTCGAGATTTTTCAGATAATTTCTCAACGCCTGATTCGACAATCGCTCCATCACTACGTTTCAACACCCTGAAATGAGTGTCGGCCCACGCTGCAACCTGTGGCAAATGTGTCACGACGATTACTTGTGCGCTCTGTGCCAAGAGGTGGAGTCTTCGACCAACTTCAATCGCCGCTTTCCCGCCTACACCTGCATCTACTTCGTCGAAAATGTATGTACCAACTGGATGAGTTTTTGCGATCACAACTTCAAGAGCCAACATAATTCGAGACATTTCACCGCCAGATGCGCCTTTACCGATTGGCACTTTTGCGGCAGTTGCATGCGCTTTAATTGAAATTGAAACTTCATCGCAACCATTTGCGGTGAAATCGCTCTCCTTCAGATTTCCTGAATAATCTGCGCTCTCTATTTCAACAAGCAATTGGGTGTGAGGCATAGAAAGGTGCTTCAACTCATCCGATACTGCAAGTGATAACTTCGTCGCAGCTTCAGCTCTCTCTTTCGAAAGAAACTTTGCAGCGGAAAGTAAATCCTTTTTGATTGCGGAAAGTTCATTCTCAAGTTCAGAGATTCTTTCATCTCCACCTCGCAAATCCGCAATATTCTCACGTCCACTCTTCGCTCGAGCTGCTAGTTCGACTAAAGAAGAATCCACATCGGATGAATTTGCCCATTTCTTTACAAATGCAGCCAGGGCTGCCCGTCTCTCTTGTAAGAGATTTAATCTCCCCGGATCTGCTTCGAGTGATGATAAATAGGAAGATAAATCACGTGTAGCTTCATCAAGGGTGTAGAAACTTTCAGCAACTTGATCGCCTATCAAATCCAATTGGGAATCTCGGCCCTTAGCATTTTCCAGAAATCTCTTCGCTACTCCTAACGCTGTCAGCGCTCCTGATTCTTCTGAATTTGAGGCCTCAAATGCACCAGCAGCGGCAATCCGCAGATCCTCGACACTTGATAGACGGGATATTTCATCTACAGTATTTGTATATTCGCCACGCGTTGCTTTGAGTTTTGACCAACCTTCAAGAAATTCTTCGAGATCTGCAATTTCCTTATCTCGCATCGACGATGCAGTTTTCATCGCTTTGATGCGATTCTTTAAATCTGAATATGCATTGAAAGCTACGAGATATTTTGCTGTGGATGAAGAAATTGCTTCTCCGCCAAATCGGTCGAGCAACTCGCGCTGTCTTGAAGCTTTAACCAATTGAGTATTGGCGGATTGACCATGAATCTCGATCAAATGCTGACTTAGATCACTTAATACACTTGCTGGAACAGTTGACCCATTGCAGAGCGCCTTGCTTTTGCCCTCCGCTGTAAGTGAGCGCGAAAAAATCAATTGCGAATCTTCAACAGCTGTATCACTTTCGTCTAGCTGTGATCTGAACTCACCTTG
>WLNN01000069.1 GCA_009699765.1 Actinomycetota bacterium | reverse complement strand
AATGAAATTCTTAAAGAGAAAACCATATGGCGTGAATTGCGGACCACGTACAGCGCCAACCAAAAATACAAGACCCTGCGCAACAAGTACCCACTTGTTCTGAGTAATAAGTGCAATCGCAAGAACGGTAGTTGTAAGTACTGCGCCAAAACGTGGACCACGTGCATCTATGTAGATACGTGCTACCTCTGGCTTATCGAGAACTTCTGACATTTTTCAATTCCTTTAGTTGTTTTGAGACTTCCTATGTTGCGAAAAAATAAATTCAAAATTTAGCGAGTGAATTTAATTAGGAAGTTCGACACAAAGAACCAGCAAGGCGGCCATAATCGAGAACACGGCGCTTTGTGAAGAAGCTGGTTGGAATTGCGAACATGTGGGAATAGTAAACGAGAGCCACCGGTAACACTAATTGCGAATGATTTGCGTATTAGCTGATTGCATTAAGTGCAGCAAGCACTTGTTCGCGCTTAGGGGTGCCCGCTGCGCGACCGACTTCGATACCTTTGCGGTTAAGGAAGATCGTGGTTGGAGTAGAGCGAATATCGAGTTCTCGTACAAGTTCGAGATGGGATTCGGCATCAATATGGATGTGCTTCACATCGTCCATAGCGATAACCATCTGCGAGAGCAGTGCATGGGTTGCCTTGCAAGGGGCACAGAAGGCGGATGAGAATTGGACCATCGTTGCTCGAGAGCCGAGATTTTCCCCCAATAAATCAGCGTTCATGCGGTGGCCTGGCTCGGATTTATTGGTGCGGATGGCTCCGCGGGATTTTTTCCACCACACTCCATACGTGCTAGCTATCGCAAGCACAATTAAAGTTGGAAGAAGGCTTTTCACAAGAGTATTCTCACACAATGGCGAAGGTGTTGCTACTTACAAATACTCAGGGGGCTAGTGCAGAAGTTCTGCCAGCGCTCGGCCTCTTGGCGCACAATGTCAAAGTGCTTCCTCTTGAAGCTTCTGTTTTAGTCGATGCACCAGTCATGGATTTAATTTTTGTTGATGCGCGACGTGAATTTCCAACTGCAAAGTCATTGACTCGATTGTTAGCGACCATGGGCGTTGAATCACCAATTGTTGCAATCACAACCGAAGGTGGCCTCGCTGCAATTAGCGCAGATTGGCAGATCTCAGATGTCATTCTGGATTCTGCAGGTCCTGCCGAAGTTGATGCACGAATTCGTTTAGCAGTTGATGCACGAATCTTTGCTCGCGAAGCCCTTGATGGGGGTTCTACTGAAATTCGCCAAGGTGATGTAGTTATAGATGAAGCAACATATACGGCAAAAATTCGTGGCACTTCACTTGATCTAACTTTTAAAGAGTTTGAACTACTGAAATACCTTGCACAGCATCCTGGTCGTGTTTTTTCACGTGCGCAGTTGTTGCAAGAAATCTGGGGTTATGACTACTTCGGTGGAACTCGCACGGTTGATGTTCATATTCGACGTCTGCGTTCTAAGCTTGGTCCAGAGTTTGAATCCATCATTGGAACTGTTCGCAATGTTGGTTATCGCTTCACAGTCCAGCAATCTGGACGCGAAGCCGCATCTGAATTGGTGTAACCCGCGATGCGCAAGATCCTAAAATTATCGCGCTCTCTCACTGAACCCATAGATCACATTTCTCACACATATACATTTATATCCTTTGACCCTGAGATTCATCGCCAAGCTTGGCTAAATCTCAACAATAAGATATTTGAAGTTCACCCAGATCAAGGAAATTGGGCACTTGCAGATCTTGAAAATAGAATGCTTGAAAGTTGGTTTGATCCAAAAGGGTTCTTCCTATGTGTTGATAATGAAATTATCGTGGGGTTCTGTTGGACCAAGATTCACAATGACTTCGTAAATCAAGAGCCTTTCGGTGAGCTATATGTAATAGGTGTAGATCCAGAGTTTTCGAATAAAGGTATCGGAAAAGCAGTCTGTACCGAAGGCTTGATTTACCTTCGTGAAAAAGGTCTATCCAGTGCCATTTTGTATGTCGACGAAGATAACGCAGCAGGTATTGGTCTCTATAAATCCCTCGGTTTTAATTAACTAGATCGGCGCACATGGCGCGAAATGCCGCGGTGTGTGCATCAACATCTGCATCAGTTGTATCAGGACACATTAAAGCCATATTGTGAAATGGTGTCAGTAAGAATCCATCATTGAGTAAGCGCAAGTGAATGTACTGCTCGAGTGCGAAGTCACCGGAATCTGCTGCCTCTTTGCCGGTACGTGGAGCCTTACCTTTAAAAATGTATTCGCCTCTTGCGCCAAGACGATTGCAATGCCAATCAAGATCAAACTCCTTAATTGCAGCATCAACACCATCTGACCAACGATCTCCGAGTTCTATCATCTTTGCAAAGTTCGCCTCGGTAAGTACATCCGTTAAGGTCGCTCGCATTGCGGCAAGTGCCAAGATATTTCCAGCAAGTGTTCCGCCAATTCCACCGGTATCAATCTTTTCGATCTCAACTTTTGCCTTAATCGCATCCGCTACTGCCTGCGTCATGCCAAATGTTCCAACTGGGATGCCAGCAGCAAGTGCCTTGCCGATTGTAAAGAAATCTGGCTTAAGCCCTAACTGCTTGGTCATTCCACCAGGACCGACAGAGATTGTGTGTGTTTCATCGATTATTAGTAGCGTCCCATAATTCTTGCAGAGTTCTTGAAGGCCCTCGAGATAACCAGGTTGTGGCAAGACAATTCCAATATTTGTCATAGCGGGCTCGAGCAGTATTGCAGCGACATCACCGTGGGCTAGAGCTTTCTCCATTGCCGGCAAATCATTGAATTCAACTACACGTGTAGTGACATCGAGATCAACCGGCGCACCGATATTTCCTTCGCGTTTAATGGTAAATCCAGCATCATCTAGCGTGGCAAAAGTTTCATCCACTGATCCGTGATAACAGCGATCAATAACAACTATCTTGCTTCTACCTGTAATCATGCGGGAATAGCGGATTACATGGCGATTAGCATCTGTAGCCGAAACCGTGAATTGCCAAAGCGGAAGTCCAAAACGTTCGCGAAGTAAATCTGAGACAATTGCGGCATTTTCCGAAGGCAACATCGCAGTAATGCCTTTATCAATCTGTGCTTTAACAGCTGCCACCGTTGCCGAAGGCGAGTGCCCAGTCATCGAACCGGTATCTCCTAAACAGAAATCTATGTAGTCGTGCCCGTCGAGATCGGTGAAGTGAGCGCCCTTTGCTTCCTTAACAAATACAGGATGCGCACCGGGCCATTTAGCCATCCATGACATCGGTACGCCTTCGTGCATCACCTTAGATGATTGGTGAAATGCTGCTGTTGATGCTTTATGAAGATCAAGAAAACGCTCTTCTTCGATTTTCATTAACTCTGCAATGCGCTCTGGACGTATGACTGTGCTCATGCGGATGATTCTATTAAATTTCGCCTTTTTCTAATCCAATTAAGACTTCTTGCGCCCTGTGTTTCAACTCATCGAGATCGCTAAGGCGCTTTAAGCCATGCACTTGTTGGCTCATGCGATGGTTTTTAACAAAAGTCTCTTTATGTCGATCAAGAAAATCCCAATACAGGGTTGTAAATGGACAAGCATCTTCGCCGATGCGTAGCTTCGGGTTATAGATGCAGCTCTTGCAGTAATTGCTCATGCGCGAGATGTAGGCACCGCCTGCGGCATAAGGTTTACTCATCATTTGGCCGCCGTCTGCATGCACGCCCATACCGATGATATTTGGAACCATTACCCAATCCGAGGCATCTATAAATTCGCGACGCATCCAGTCTAGAAATTGCTGCGGATTTGTTCCAGTTATAAGCGCCAAATTACTTAAGACCATTAATCGGGGAATGTGATGAACCCATGAACGGGCTTTCACATCTTGGACGATTGACCGGACGCAATTCATCTCAGTCTTTGTCGGATCAGTAAAAAGTGGCAGAAGTTGGCGATTGGCACTTAGTTGGTTGTTGTTTCGGTAATCCTCACCTAAGAACCAATACATTCCATTTATATATTCGCGCCAACCTATAACTTGTCGAACAAACCCCTCGGCGGATTCGATTGGTACAGATCCTTTGTAGAAGCTAGCGCATGCCGCTTCGATTACCTCTGATGGATGAATCAATCCGTTATTTATATATGGGCTAATTACAGAGTGGTGCAACGACCAACTATCTAGCGCCATAGCATCTTCATACGGTCCAAATTTTTCAAAGTGATTTTCAATAAAGTAATGCAATTGGGCAAGGGCACCCTTGCGAGTAGTAGCCCAAGTGTTTGTGAGCCCCAGCTTCAATTCACTTGCCACTTCAATATCAATGGCATCTCGCTCGTGTTCAAGGTAGGCAGGCCAGGTGTAATTCTTTGGAGGCGGGAGGCGATTATCTTTATCGTAATTCCATTGACCGCCGATGGGTGTATCGCCTTCCATTAAGACATTGAGACGAATTCTTTGTTTGCGGTAGAAGTTCTCCATCAAATATGACTTCTGAGATTGTGCCCAAGATATAAATAGTGCGCGAGGAGTTAAGAAGAAATCATTTTCAATAAAACTCACGCCAAATTCGGTAAGTGATTTGCTTAATCGGTAGGAGGACTGCTCTGCCGCAACAAATACAATCGTTGGGAGCTCAGCTTTGATCTCTTGCAAGCCGGCAACAGTGTTCTCTGCTTTGATGTAGCGCACTTCAAAACCCTCATTACGAAGTCCTTCTGCAAAATGGCGGGCAGATGAGATGAGAAAGAACAATCTTTCGAGGTGCCAATCTGCCCCTGAAATCATCGATTTACTCTCGACCAGAACAACTAAATCACTTTTCGGGTCGGCCTCTTTGAGAACCCCAAAGCCTCGGTGGAGTTGATCAAAGGGAACGTATAGCGCCCGCTTGAAGTTAGCCATGGCTCGAAAGTTGTATTTTTCTAATTCTCGTAATCTTCAGAGATATCAGTAAAGGTGTAGAGCGCTTCAATGTAATTATCACCAGTAATACCGAGATTTGCAGCATCCGGTGGAGCAGTCTGCGGCTCGATGCAGATTCCATCTGGATCTTCGGTATAGACAACCCACCAAGGTGCATCTGACTCGATATCAATACGTGCAATACCTTCATATACAACTGCAGGGGTCCCGCGAACTTCGGTAAATGCATCATCCCAAGGTTCAGAAGATGGTGCTATTAATTCTCCGGTTGGCAACATATCTACGCGCTTTAACATTTTGCCGGGATGAAATTCGATTTCGGCAGAACCACCGACTCCTAAATCGCGAGCAAACCAGGGATGTTGTCCTAACCAGACTGGCAGGTCGCAACCGTTGGCATCGTATTCAAGTGACCAACGGATAGCGTCATCGAGTACCTCAATAGTTTGTTCAACCGTTGCTCCACCATATGGTTTTGGTAGATGTAGTAGTGATCGTCCTGGGCCAATTTCTTGCCATGAAGAAGTCAAACCAAATCCATGCAGCGCATTAGGTGGATCAAGAACGGTGGGAAGCTGGAATTCACCGAGTGTAGGTGAAGTAATTAAGCCATCTTTGATGCGCCCAGCCCATGGAGCCATCGCATACCAACCATAAGTGTGTATGCCACCACGAAATGGCACTGTGAATTCGAGATCTTTCCACTTGAGCGATGCGATGCGCCCACCTGCATCAAGATCAATTGCTACTTGGAATTCGGCATCATCTATATATTGCACAAGATCTCAATTCTTTAATTCGTGCTTGTATGGAGGTTGTGCACCTGGCCTAGAACAAGTGATTGACGCTGCTTTTGCGGCACGTGCCAAGACTTGATGCAAAACATCACCGGTAAGCGCCATGATTCCTTTTTCAACCATTGCTTCAACAACGATTGCTCCAACAGTGTCGCCGGCACCGACCGTGTCTGCGACTACGATTTTTACTCCAGGAACTTCGACCGCTCCATCGGCAGTAAATCCAATCAAGCCTTCACTGCCCCGCGTTATAACAACAAGAGCCGCTCCATCGCGCACCCAACGTTCTGCAACTTCATCCAAAGTTTGATTTGGAAATAGCCACGCGACATCGTCATCGCTGACTTTAATCACGGATGAAATCGCAGCCCATTTTTCGACAGCTGCTTCATATAAATCACGGTCACTCATTACTGCAGGGCGAATATTTGGATCGAATACAATTGGAGCAAACTCAGCGACTTGTAGCGCCCAGTCATAGAGCACATCCGCTCCAGGTTGAATGATTGTTACCAATGTTCCGATATGTAAAACATTTGGTTTGTAGCGAGAAGGATCTGGCAACCAAGCTAGATCAAAATCAAAAGTGGCTGTGCCTTCAATTTCAAATTCGTATGATGCGCCACCGTTTGCGTTAAGTGAAACTTTGGCTAGACATGTTGGCTTTTCGCTGGTGAGAGATAAATCTAATTTAACTTCATCATCTAATAATTCCTTGCGTGCCATCACGCCGTATTGATCGGTCGAAATACCATCAATGAATTGAACATCGTGACCCAAGCGTGCGAGCGCCTTTGCGGTATTTGCCGGACCTCCGCCGAGGTGCGGCATGCGCTCGGTCGAGCCAGGGGCAATCGGAATAAGATCAATTAAAACTTCGCCACAGACCCAGATACCCATGGCGCTATTCTGCCCGCTAGGCTTACTTCATGCTCACATTGCCTGAGACCGACCTTGTAGTCCATGAACTCTGCCTCGGAGGCAATGTGTTCGGCTGGGGGGCTGACGAGAGCGCTTCTAGGGCTGTTTTAGACGCTTATAAGGGCCATGGGGGCAACTTCATCGACACCGCAGATGTTTATAGCGAGTGGAAGGAAGGCAATAAGGGCGGTGAATCCGAAGAGATTATCGGTCGCTGGCTCAAGGGGCAGGACCGAAGCAAATATGTAATCGCAACCAAAGTTGCAAAGCTT
>WLNN01000068.1 GCA_009699765.1 Actinomycetota bacterium | reverse complement strand
GATGTGAAAAACCAAAGAGCAGGGGTCTTTCCAGAATCTACAACATCAGCCCTGGCGCGTCCCTGTGTGTTTCCATTACATCCAGAGTCGGGCATATTTTGCCAACTGATATTGGAGCGTCCAAAATAAACAGAAGATCCATATTTACAAAGCCAATTAGCATCATCTGAACCAAAAACTTCAATTGTTTGAGACTCCGAATAACCGAAGTGTCCAAATATTCGGTCAGCAGCCCCGACGCTTCGTTCAAGTGTTTTGTAGAAACTTGGTTGGAAGTTTGGCGAGAGAGCGACATTGATTTTCGACTTAACAACTGGATTTTCGATAAAAGATAGAGCTAGACATGCTGCTGCTGCTCTAATCTCAAGCGAATCACCCTTGGGCAGAGTTAAGTTCTTGAGCCGTGAATCGTTTGCATCGCACGCAAAAGTGGAGAAGTCATCAATCTTGATTGTAGGCGTCGTCGTGGCAGAAGTAGGTGTTGTTGGTGGCTCGGGCTTCAGAACCGGCTTTGTAACCTTGACGATCCTCCATATTTTTTTCTTTCCAGAAGAGACACACTGGTACTTAACCTTATTTGAGATTGTTGTCGTACCAACTTTAGAACATTTACTTCCAGCACTAACTGCAGCAAGAGCGGATGGGGAATGTTGGAGGGAGAGGGCAACCACTGTTAAACAGAGAGCAGCCTTTGATTTTAGGCCATTTTTTAGACTCATGACTCAGTATCTCATCAGAGTTAGTAATAGCGGTAGTGTAATTATTTAACAACTGCGAGCCGGTTGATTAGAGAAAACAACTACTTTCGCTTTAATTTGCGCAACTCTTTGCGCATTGCACGGATTTCTTTGCGCTCAGCTTTGATTGCTTTATTAGTAGGAAATGCCCACTTCAGTATTGGAATCAGAATAAGTGCAACGACAAAGTAGCCAGCAAGGCTTTGAAGGAAGAGAGCATTGTTGATTCCACCTAGCATTGCAGAGCGTCCCTAATCTATCTAGGCAAATACAACTGTGCGGTGGCCAACGATGAAAATACGATCTTCGGCGTAGAGTCTGACTGCGCGAGAGAGAACTCGGCGTTCAATGTCACGACCAAGTGAGACTAATTGCTCTGGAGTTGCTGTGTGGCCGACATGTGCAACATCTTGTTCGATAATTGGACCTTCATCTAAATCTGCTGTCACAAAGTGAGCGGTAGCTCCAATAATTTTTACGCCGCGATCATGTGCCTGGTGATAAGGCTTAGCGCCCTTAAATCCTGGCAAAAATGAGTGATGAATATTGATGATACGACCGGGGAGCGCGGCACAGAAATCTGAAGAGAGAATTTGCATGTAACGAGCTAAGACAACGAAATCAACTTTATTCTCTGCGATTTTATCCAGAATGACTTTTTCTTGTGATGCTTTGTTGGATGCATCAATCGGAATATAAAGGAAAGGGATTCCGTGCCCTTCAACAAGATCTCTTAAATCTTCTCGGTTAGAAATAACTAATGGAATTTCGATAGGTAATTCATTGAGTTCGAGCAAATACAGCAAATCGCGAAGACAGTGGCTCTCTTTGGTGACGAGAATTAGCGCACGAGGCTTGTCACTAGTCTGTCGGATATGAAGTGAAGGATTAAATCGAGCAAGACCCGCCTGCAGAATGGTTGTGGCTTTCTCAAGTCCTTGCGCAGACTCAAAGCGAGTGCGCATCACAAAGGTATTTGTGCTGTGGTCTGTGAATTGTTGGTTCTCAATAATGTTTCCTTCGGCTGCAAGCACAGCACTAGTCATCGCATGAACGATGCCTGGCTGGTCAGCACATTGGAGAGAAGCTATGAGATCCATTAGGAAATTCTAGAGCCTTAATGTTTAATCGTAAAACGCTTAAGACTCTCTGGTGCCCACCAGTTACGTTCGCCAAATAGTCTCATTAGAGCAGGCACTAATAGGCCTCTAACAATGGTTGCATCAAGAAGTACTGCAAGTGCCACACCAAATCCCATTGATTTAATCGATGTAACGCCGCTCAAGACAAATGATGCGAAGACAACTGCTAGAAGAACTGCAGCAGCTGTAATGATTCTCGCTGATCTCTGTAATCCAACTGCTACCGCATCTATATTGGATTTTCCTGCATCATGTTCTTCTCTGATTCGAGAGAGTAAGAAAACTTCATAATCCATTGAGAGACCGAAAACAACAACGGCAATCAAAATAACAATTGAAGTATCAAGTGAGCCGGTAACGGTAAATGATCCGACTAGCCATTGCAGGTGTCCATCGATAAATACCCAGGTGAGCACACCCAGGGTCGCCGCAAGAGAAAGCACATTGAGGATGATTGCCTTGATTGGCAAAATGATTGAACCGGTGAAGAGGAAGAGAAGAATAAGCACGCTGATTGCAATCCACCCAAATGCGAGCGGAAGGGTAGATGCAATACCGTCTTGCGAATCTGTGTAATCAGCTGCAACTCCGCCGACAAGCGTTCCTTCTGGAGACTTCAAATCGCGGACATCATGTATTAATTGCTGTGCTTCAGGTGATCGAGGAAGCATTGAGTGGATGGCGTTAATTCGTAAATCATTTCCGATGACTCGTGCAGGAGTGACAAGAACAATTCCATCTACCTTTGCAAGGTTTGCTGTGTATGTAGAAACCTCTTCTGATTTACTCGCGCCACCAGTAACAATAATTTCAATCGGGTTACCGGTTTGTCCTGGAAATCTCTCGGCTTGCATGGCAGTTGCGATTGCAGCTGGATTTGATGCAGGCAGGGTACGAGAATCCGTCTGTGAGAATTTTGCACCTGCGAGAGGTGAGGCAAGAATTCCAAGAACCAATAGTGAAAGTACTGTGACAGTTACAGGACGACGCATCACAAAGCGAGCGGTATCAGCCCAACGTCCCTCTTCTTTCGGTGTTATCGCACTTCGTCGAATAACTCCCTTATCAATATTTTCGCCAATCAGCGCAAGAATTGGTGGCAATCCGCAAAGTGCTCCCACAACAGCAAGTGCAACTACAGAAACCCCCGCATAGCCGAATGACTTTAAGAATGGCAGTGGAAAGAAAATAAGTGACATCAAAGTCACAAGCACGGTAAGGCCAGAGTAGAAAACAGTTTTTCCGGCAGTCGACATCATTGTAACAATTGAATCTTCAACACTTTTGCCATGATGTAACTCTTCACGGAAACGATTAACCATCAAAAGTGCATAATCAATACCGAGCCCAAGACCCATACCTGTAGTCAGGTTGAGTGCGTAGATACTGACATCAGTAAAGAGCGTGAGCAGATACAAGATGAAGAAAGCACCGAGAATCGCTGATACGCCGACAATAAGTGGCATTGCCGAGGCCGCTAAGGCGCCAAAGACAAATGCGAGAAGGATGAAAGTCAATGGAATCGAAATGGATTCAGATAACGTGAGATCTTTACTAATTTTCTCGGTGATTGCATTTCCGATAACTCCAAAGCCACCTGCATAAAGAGTGAAGCCATCTACTTTGCCATCATATTTCTTTTGGAAAATCTTTCCGAGTTCTTGGCTCTTCGGACTAAAGGCTTCGTTATCTCCGTAAATCAAAATATAGGCAGCTTTTCCATCACTCGATTTTAGCGAAGCGGCTCCTGCCGCAGACCAATAAGAGAAAGTTTTTGAAACGCCATCTTCTGCGGCCATCTTCTTTTCAAGAGCAACTGCTCGAGCAGCTACCGAAGGATCATTTACATCAGCTGCAGCATCAACCATGACAACTACAACAGGGTCAGATTCTTTAAGTGTCTTGCTGATGTAGTCGTAAACCTTAGAAGAGTCACTCGATGCAATTGAATACCCGCCTGAATCAAGACGGTTGAAAACTTGAGAGCCGATCGCCCCCGCAAAGAGAATCGAAATGATAAAAACTATGACGGCGATTTTCTTGCGGCGAACAGCGAATTGACCAAGTCTTCTAAACATAGGTCTATTATGGAGGATGCGACTTACCTAGTAGGCCAGGCCAGTAGAGTTCTAAAGTTAGTTATGAGAGAAACATGAGAGAAAAGGTGGAAAGTGTGAGCAAAATCTTTCCTGAGACCACCGAAGATGAGCGCGACCCTCGTGAAGATCAGAATGAAGACCGACGTCGCGAAGAAGAAATTAAAGGCGATCGCCCGCCACATCACAACGAATAATCGGAATAACTAACGCTTGCAATAATCAATAGTTAGGACTTGTCACCAGATGGCGGCTTAGGCGCTGAATCAGTCTTATAGAAACCAGAGCCCTTAAAGACAACTCCAACATTGCTATAAACCTTCTTGACCTCACCTTTGCATTGCGGACATTCGGTGAGGGTGGCATCGCTAAAGGATTGAAAGAGCTCGAAGGCATGGCCACAAGCGCTACATGCATATTGATAAGTAGGCATCGGGTCAGACCTTTCTTCTCGTATCTACTCGCGCATGATTTGCGGAGGGAAATCACATGCGTTTGGACTAGTGCCATAGTCTAAAGAAGTGGGACGATTGGAGCGAATTAACGGATGAGGGGGCAGGTATGAAGAAGGTCGCAGGCGTAGTAGCCATCGCTTTTGGCCTGCTCTTTTCGGGTGCCACATTCGCTGAAGCTAATTCACTCGTCGCAACCAGTCCTACTGCGGGACAGTCCCTTCAAGCTGCTCCAAGTGCGGTCACAATTACAACCGAACTTCCAATTTTAGATACCGGTAATGAAGTTGTCGTGACCGATCCTTCTGGAATTCGTGTTGATGACGGCACTCTGACAATCGCCGGCACAGAGGCTGTTGTTGGATTGAAGAGTTTTGTGCGTTCTGGAATTTATACAGTTACCTACACAATTCTTGCCGAAAACGATGTGCCTCTTACCGGATCTTTTACATTTAATTTTGCAGAACCAACTGTTGTCGCAACAGTTGCACCGCAACCTGAGGTAACGCAGGCACCAACGCCTTCGGGCAATAATTTGGGAACAACAATTTTTGTATTAGGTTTATTGCTTGCCGCTCTCGTAGTGACAGTTGCGCTCGCTCGATATGCTCGAAAGCTGTATAGCGACAGATGATTCTCAATCAAGGCGCGTTTTACCTACTCGCCTTCGCGACAGTTGGAACACTTCTTTCAATAGCGTTTTTTTCTGTTAATTCCGAAGGCGCCCTCAGTGCCTCTGCAATTAGAGTTAAAAAAGTAGCAATTAGATTTACTGCTCTCTGGCTCATCACTTCATTTTTGGGAGTGATATTTAAAATTGCAAATATCTTGGATGTATCCTTCAAGAATTCATTTGATGCTACAACAATTAATTCTTATCTAACACAGACAGATCTCGGTAAATCAACTCTATTTCAATTGGTAGTTATCTCGATTGTTCTTGTTGCTCTCACGCTTATAAAGCGAACACTTCCAGTGGTCATCTGTACTGGACTCTCTATTCTTGCCTTAGTCGCTCCAGTTTTTCAAAGCCACTCAGCTGCTAGTGGGTCCCATCAACTGGCAGTTGGTGCGCTAGTTACCCACGTAGCAGCGCTAACACTCTGGGTAGGCGGTCTTTTTGGAATTCTTTTTATTCCACGCGAAGAGAAAATTACAGCGCTCTATCGTTTCTCTGTAATGGCCTTATGGGCAGCGATAGCAGTCGTAATTAGCGGTGTAGCAACTGCATATACGCGCCTCAACGATAAGTCAGCGTGGAATACCCAATACTCCTATGTCGTGATCGCAAAGGTAATTCTTACGATAGCTCTTATAGGTATGGGATATGCAAATAGAAAATCATTAGCTTCACGCAATCAAATTCGTTTACAAGAGCTGGTTCGACTTATTGTTGTGGAAGCCATGGTTATGGTTTCAGTAGTTTTGATGGGAAGTTGGTTATCTCAAATCCAGCCACCTATTGGCGAAACTACAAACCTCACCGCAGCCGAATTGGTTGTTGGATTCAAAACTCCGCCACCGCCATCGTTTATCAATATTCTTAAACTTTACAATCCAGATGCACTCATGATTGCGCTTCTCATCACCGCGGTTGCGCTCTATATAAAGGGTGTATCTGTATTAAAGAAGCGTGGTGATTCTTGGCCGGTCGGTCGCACCGTTGCCTTTGCCTCCGGAATAGCTTTGATTGATTTTGCAACTTCAGGAGGCTTGGGCGTCTATGCGCTCTTCTCATTTGAATATCACATGGTCGCACATATGTTATTAGGGATGATTGCTCCAATTGGCCTAGTGCTTGGTGCACCGATTACTTTAGCGCTGCGCACATTGCCGCAAGGGCGCAATCCTGAAGAACGCGGGGTTCGCGGGCTTGCCTTAACAATGTTGCACTCACGTTATTCCGTAATCCTTACCAATCCGATAACTGCACTCGCGCTCTTTGATGGTTCACTCTTTGTTCTTTACTTCACTGATTTATTTGGAAACTTAATGCAGAACCACGCCGGTCATGTTTTTATGAATATTCACTTCATCCTTGCTGGATTCCTATTTTTCAATGTAATTATTGGTATTGATCCGAACCCACGTAAGTACCCACACCTTATGAGAATTGTGATTCTTTTTGGTGCCATGAGTTTGCATGCATTCTTTTCGATTGCGTTAATGTCAGAATCAACTTTGATTGATGGTGGGTATTACGGCTCGCTACGGACTACATGGTTACCAGATCTACTTGCCGACCAAAGTGCCGGTGGGACCATTGGATGGGCGATGGGGGAGATACCAATAATTTTGGCTCTCATTGCAACTTTTATTCTTTGGGTGCGAGACGACAAGCGCGAGACTGTGCGTATCGACCGAAATGAAGCGCGATTAGCAGCGATGGGCGAGCCAGATGAGCTTGCCGAATACAACGCATATTTGAATACACTTGCACAACGCGATCTCAAAGGAGAGAAACCGTGAGTCTCAAAGATGTTTTTGTATTGCCTAGCGAATACCGCGACCTTCGCGAAAGCGTGCGCGCACTTGCAGCGAAAGAAATTGAACCCTTTGCACATTCAGTGGATGAAGATCATCGCTATCCGCAAGAAGCTCACGACGCATTGCTTAAAAATGGTCTCTTTGCCACACATGTTCCAACGGAAAACGGTGGCGATGGAACGGATGCTCTAGCTGTTGTAATCATTATTGAAGAAATCGCACGAGTATGCGGCTCTTCTTCACTTATTCCTGCTGTCAATAAGCTGGGCTCGCTACCTTTAATTCTTGGTGGAAATACCGAACAAAAAAATAAATGGCTTCCGCAGTTAGCTAAGGGAAAAGG
>WLNN01000067.1 GCA_009699765.1 Actinomycetota bacterium | reverse complement strand
GCAGAAGGTGAACATTTCAACTTTATCGAATTGATGTACCCGGATGATTCCGCGAGTGTCTTTACCGTAGGTGCCAGCTTCACGGCGGAAACAAGATGAATAACCCGCATAGCGCATCGGTAATTTATCGCCTGGCAAAATTTCATCCATATGCATTGCAGCAAGAGGAACTTCTGAAGTTCCTACAAGATATACATCATCTTTTTCAATGCGATAAACATTCTCTGCCGCTTGACCGAGGAAACCTGTTCCTTCCATCGCTGATGGATTCACAAGAACTGGTGGGATTACAGGAGTGAAACCATTCTTAAGTGCGCTTTGAATTGCGTAATTAACAAGCGCGAACTCAAGCATCGCACCAGCTCCAGTTAAATAGTAAGAACGTGAGCCAGCAACTTTTGCTCCGCGCTCGGTATCAATTGCACCAAGTAACTTACCGAGTTCGACGTGATCCTTTGGCTCAAAACCATCTTTTGCAAAGTCGCGAGGAGTCCCAATATGTTCGATAGTTACAAAATCTTCTTCCCCGCCAATTGGCGCTTCTGTATCGAGCAAATTTGAAAGTTGCATAACTAATTGCTTAGCTTGTTCTTCAATTTCTGCGCGCTTTGCATCAGCAGCTTTTACTTTATCGGCCAACTCCTTTGAATTTGCAAGTAGCGCAGTTTTTTCATCACCTTTTGCTGCACCAACACTCTTTGACAACACATTCTGCTCTTGACGCAGAAGCTCAAATTCGTTGATTGCAGCGCGTTTGATCTCATCGATCGCAATAATCTGATCAACTAACTCGACGTTTTCGCCACGACCCTTTTGAGATGCGCGAACGACATCAGGGTTCTCTCGTAGGAACTTGATATCAATCATGGACGTACCTCCCGTGGGTAAGAACCTAGAAATCTAATGTCATCGCAAATACCGCGGAGATCTTCCATTGAGTTGGCAACTGCCTCGTCTTTGATATGACCCTCGACATCAATAACAAAATGGTAGTGACCAAGTTCGCGTCCGGTGGGGCGCGACTGGATAAAAGTCAGGTTAACATCGTATTTCGCAAAGACGGTCAGGACTTCAAGCAGCGCTCCTGCATGATCGATATCGATATAGACAACAAGTGAGGTGCGATCGTGCCCGGTTGGCTCTGGAATAAAGCCTGGTTTCTGGGCCGCGATAAAGCGAGTTACCGCAGCTTGGTTATCGCCGATGTTGGTAGCAGTTATTTCAAGGCCAAAATTATCAGCGGCGGCAGATGAAGCGATTGCTGCATCGAGTTCGCCCTTAGCCACAAGTTCTGCAGCTGCTGCTGTGGAGTTGGTAGGAACTATCTCAGCGTGTGGATAGTTCTTGGATAAATATGTACGGCATTGAGACTCTGCATGAGGATGCGTGCCGATACGGTTAATTGTTGTTACACCTGGTTTTGTCATTAAATCGAATGTCACAGCGAGGGTAACTTCACCAGCAATCGTAAGTGGAATACCTGTTGCCAGCTCATCTAAAGTGCGCGCAACAACACCTTCAACGGAGTTCTCGATTGGGACGAGCGCATAATCAGCAGCACCAGCGCGAACAGCATCAAGGGCCGCGGTTACATTTATATAGGGATTGCGTACATCGCTATCGCAAGAAATTTTCTTAAGCGCCTCCTCGGTAAAAGTACCGGCAGGCCCTAAGTAGGCGAAGGTATGCATTGGCTAAGGATACTAAAGGAATGTACGTGCATGCGCCGGCGTATTTGTAATCAGAATATCTACGCCTAATTCCTTGCAGAGTTCGATATCCGTGCCT
Source organism: Actinomycetota bacterium (assembly GCA_009699765.1). Classification (GTDB taxonomy): domain Bacteria; phylum Actinomycetota; class Actinomycetes; order Nanopelagicales; family Nanopelagicaceae; genus Planktophila. The sequence continues at coordinate 5,577 of WLNN01000067.1, read as the reverse complement.
TGATCAACAGTCCAAACATTGACCGACTTACCCCATTGGTGGAATTTTCTGATGATTTCTGGCTTTTCGCGAATTAATGAGATTGCTGGACCAAGTGTCGAAGCTGAAGAAAATTTCGCTTGAAATGTTGGTGTGTGCTCATGCAAAAGAAATGTTGTTGGGATCTCTTTATTGAGTCGCCGCATCTTCTCAATTGCATTCCAACTAAATGACATAACAGATACATCAATTGATGAAAGTATTTTTCTATCTTTAAGTTTTACTGCAAGAATTTCTTCTACGCGATTACCGCTTAAGACTGGGTGTTTTGTCTCAATCAAAATTCCTTTTTTATGACTTGTTGCAATATCGAGAAAATCATCTAACGTGAGAATTTGTGGGTAACGTTGTTGCACTTCATTAAAATTTAATTCCGCAATCAATCCTGCATTCCCTGCGCGCTCGAGCATCGACGCGTTATGCCATAGAACTGGAACCTCATCGCGAGTGAGTCGAAGGTCGCATTCGAAGCCATCTGCACCTTGCTCGATCGCCCCAAGATAGGCAGCCTCTGTCATCTCAGGAAAGTCTCGGCTTGCGCCTCGGTGTGCGTAGATGAGCATAAGGGTGAGAGTAGCAAACCAACATGAAGGTTAGGATTGAGCCATGAGCACGCTCTACTTCGCTACTGCAGCTAAATCTGCTGTCGGGTTAGTTCGTGCCGGAAATGAAGATTCAGCGATGACCTCACGTTTTTTAATTGCTGTCGCAGATGGAATGGGTGGTCATGCTGCTGGTGAAGTAGCTTCTCGTTTAGCAATCAAAACTCTTGCACGCGAAGCAGAAGCATTTACGCAAATAGATTGTGATATCGATTCGGCAGATGATCTCTACTCTTCTTCGCTCAGCGTCATTGATGCCACACTTTCTGAGCACGTAATTGAAAATCCCGAACTTGCTGGAATGGGCACCACGCTCTCCTCTCTTTTTCTTCGAGGTGGCTCAGTCGCGGCCCTACATATTGGAGATTCACGCATTTATCGCTTGCGCGGAAATACTCTCGAACAATTGAGCACAGACCACACTGTGATTCAAGAACTTTTGTCACAAGGTGCAATTACTGAAGCAGATGTCGCCACTCACCCACAACGCTCAGTTCTTACTCAGGTATTGATGGGAGACGGCCGGAATGAGCCATCTCTAGCAATACATGAAGCAAAAATTAATGACCGCTATCTTCTCTGCAGCGATGGATTAACTAATGTTGTCTCAGATAAGGAAATCAAGTCCGCTATTAAAGGAAAGGCGCGAGGAGCTGCCGCTGACGCCTTAGTGGATGCTGCATATATAAATGGCGCACCCGATAATGTCAGCGTTATTGTTGCGGACGTTCTCGACAACGATATTCAAGAACCCATTGCGATGTTAGGAGCAGCTAAATGATGTCCACGCTCCTAGGAGATCGTTACCTTCTTGGCGAAATGATTGGCACCGGCGGAATGGCTGATGTTTATATCGCTCAAGACCAACGTCTCTCTCGTGAAGTCGCTGTCAAAATTCTGCGGAGTGATCTCGCTAAAGATCCTTCCTTCGTCGCTCGTTTCCGTAAAGAAGCCAAAGCTGCTGCCGGCCTCAACCATCCAGGCATTGTTGCTGTCTACGACTCTGGCGAAGAACCTGCTCCTTACATAGTTATGGAATTAGTTTCTGGACATACTTTGCGATCTCTCATTCACAAAGGTGAACGTGTCTCATTAGATCACGCGCTTTCAATTGTGGAACAAACTCTTATCGCTCTTGAGTATTCACACCAACGCAACATTGTGCACCGTGACATTAAGCCAGCGAACGTAATGATTACCAGCTCTGGCGATGTAAAGGTGATGGATTTTGGAATCGCACGTGCGATGGATGATTTGGGCGCAACACTTACAAGCACATGGAATGTTGTTGGCACAGCGCAATATCTTTCTCCAGAGCAAGCAGTTGGAGACTCTGCAGATGCACGTAGCGATATTTACTCAACTGGTTGCTTGCTCTTTGAATTATTGACTGGCCAACCACCATTTACTGGTGAGACTCCCGTATCAATTGCATATCAACATGTATCTGGTGATGTTCCATCAGCGCGCGCTATCCAGCCAGATCTACCAGCAGATATCGACACAATTCTTAAAGTTGCTCTCTCCAAAAAAGCTGAGAACCGCTATCAAAGTGCCCAAGCAATGCTTGATGATTTACACCGAGTGCATCAGGGCCATGCTGTAACAACGAAAGTTGCAACAAAACCATTCTTAACTCGCCGAAGCGCCCTGCTATATGGCGGATCTTTCATGGCAGCGATTGCACTATCTATTACGGGCTTCTTGCTCAGTGGCACACAAGATTCCGGTCCGCTTATTCCTAATGTGGTTGGTCTCTCTGAAAGCCAAGCCCGCGCGCTTTTGAACGGTTACGTAGTGACAATTAAGCGTGCCCACGATGGATCTATTCCGCGCGATCGAGTTGCTAGTCAGAGCCCTTTGGCTACGGTGCATGCAGTGCTTGGTTCTGCGGTTGTCCTAACAATTTCAGATGGTCCAGGAGATGCAATTGTTCCAGATGCACTTGTCGGAATGTCATTGATTGATGCACGTGCTGCTTTAACAGCAGTGGGACTCACTGTTTCACAAACTGTTGCTGCGCCTTCTGACCAAGCGCAAGGTACGGTTTTAGAAGTAACACCGCCAGCTGGATCTGTTACAACAGCCGGTAGTGGAGTTATTCTGACAATTGCTAGCGGTGAAGTGACCGTCCCTAATTTAATTGGCGTCGAAGCAATTCAAGCAAAGACAACTCTGATTCAAGCAGGCTTTTTAATTAAAGAATTTTATGATTACGATTCTGCGCAGCCAGTTGGTTTGGTTATTCGACAAGCACCAGATGCGGGCACTACACAAACCATTGGCAAATCGGTAACAATTACAATCAACAAACAGCCCTAGATCGTCAATGTCGCAAGCTCAAACGCATTGACTCTTATTTATTAATTACTGGTGATAATCCTTCTGCTTTAGCGAGCGCATCTTTATCTCCACACTGCACCAAAAAGTTTGCAAGCATCTTATGTCCGTGCTCAGTTAATACTGATTCTGGATGAAATTGCACACCTTCAATAGGAAGTGTCTTGTGGCGAAGAGACATAATCACACCAGAGTCAGTTGTTCCTGTTACCTCTAATACATCGGGAACAGTTTCCGCCTCAACAGCTAATGAGTGATATCGAGTAGCGGTAAAAGGCGTTGGAATATGTTCCATAATTCCTTTACCGTTGTGATGCACGACAGAAGTTTTTCCATGCAATAACTCAGGTGCGCGTGAAACTGTTGCGCCGAATGCTTCGCCAATGGCTTGATGACCTAAGCAGACACCAAATAAAGGAATTGAATTCTCTGCGCAGTACTTAATCATTGGGATAGATACGCCAGCTTTATCTGGAGTACCTGGACCTGGAGAAATAAGGACACCGTCATATTTGCCGGCCTCGGATGCATCGACCTGATCGTTTCGAACAACGGTGCATTGCGCCCCCAATTGTGCGAGGTACTGCACGAGGTTGAAGACGAATGAGTCGTAGTTATCGACGACAAGGATGCGGGCCACGGGGTAATTGTCCTGTAATCTATGCCCTATGCCAAAGTCGAAATTGCGTAAGAAGGTCCAGCAGCACAACGCTCACGAAGAGCAGGTTCACGCTGGCGAGACTGCACCAGCCGAGAGCCCTCGTTGGCTCGCTCCTGTGATGGTCACCAATTTCCTTGTTGGCCTTATCTGGATCGTCGTCTATTACGTAAGCCAGACTCGCTTTCCTATCTCAGGAATTGGCGCATGGAACATGATTATCGGTTTCAGCTTTATCGCGGTGGGATTCAGCCTCGCAACTAAATGGCGCTAGTTTCTCCTTCATCGCCTTAATCGCTTCCTGCGATTACCCTTGCCATTATGTTCGCACTTGCAGCGCTTTCCTACCTGATCACCCTCGCCGCAGTAACTCTCTTTGCGCTACGCGTTCGTGAGTTGATCTCCCTATATAAGAAGCAACAACCAGATCCAACTCGAGGCGCTAATAGCGCTGCTCGATTTAAGAACATGCTTAAAGAAGTGCTTGGCCATACCAAGATGCTTAACTTCACCGGAACAGGCATAGCTCACTGGTTTGTAATGATTGGATTTGGCGCATTATTTGGAACATTGGTAACAGCTTATGGCCAAGTTATTAACCCTGATTTCGCGCTTCCAATGATTGGACACTTCGTTGGATACGAACTTTTTGCAGAAGTTATTGCTGCACTAACAGGAATCGGAATCGTAACTCTTATCGGAATTCGACAGGCAACTCGATTCTGGCATAAAGGTCGCACATCTCGTTTTGCAGGATCAAATCAAGGTCGCGCATATTATGTAGAAGCGACAATTCTTGCAGTTGTCTTCTGTGTTATTGCACTGCGCGGACTTGAAGGTGCGCTAGCAAGAGAAGAGAGCTGGAATTGGCACTATGCAATTTCGTGGCCCGCTGTTCTCTTCTTCTCGGCTTGGTCAGCTTCTGCAATCGAAAACGCAATAGTTATTCTCGCTGCTGCAAAAATTGTTGTTTCAATGTTGTGGTTTATTGTGATTGCATCAAATCTAACCATGGGCGTTGCTTGGCACCGTTTCTTAGCCTTCTTCAATATTTATTACAAGCGCAATATTGATAAGCCATCACTTGGCGGACTTCCTGAGATGTTGTCACACGGTAAGCCAATTAATTTCGAAGACCCTGCAGATGATGATGTCTTCGGTCTAGGCACACGCGGGGACATTTCTTGGAAAGGCCTGCTCGATATGACGAGCTGCACCGAGTGTGGTCGTTGCCAATCACAGTGTCCTGCTTGGCATACAGATAAGCCTCTTTCGCCAAAGCTATTAATAATGGCGATGCGCGATCACGCAATGGCGAAGGTCGTAGATACTGAAAATCTTGTCGGCGAGAAAGCACCAATCTCGATGGATGTTCTATGGTCATGTACCTCATGCGGTGCTTGCGTCAATGAATGCCCTGTTGATATCGAACACGTTGATCACATCGTCAATATGCGACGCTTTCAAGTCCTAGTTGAATCAGAATTTCCAACAGAGCTCGGTGGCACATTCCGTAATCTTGAGAAAGCTGGTAATCCATGGGGTGCCAACAAACAAGATCGTGAAGGTTGGATTGCAGAGTGCGACTTCCCTGTACGTGTTGTTAGTGGCGAACTTCCAGAAGATGTTGAGTACTTGTTCTGGGTTGGATGCGCCGGCGCATATGAAGATCGCGCAAAGAAGACAACAAAGGCTGTTGCAGAGTTGCTGCATATGGCTGGTGTCAGCTTTGCAGTGTTAGGCAAGCGCGAAACCTGTACTGGCGATCCTGCACGTCGCGCTGGTAACGAGTTCCTTTACCAAATTCTTGCGGCTGAGAACATTGAAACCTTTAAAGAGACATTTGGTAACCGTGGTGTCAAGAAAGTTGTCGTCACCTGCCCCCATTGCTTTACAACGATTGGTAAAGATTATGCACAGAGTGGTTATGAGCTACAG
>WLNN01000066.1 GCA_009699765.1 Actinomycetota bacterium | reverse complement strand
TGCTCGTGTGGAATCCTAATGATCGCTCCTTGGTGAGCATTCCATCTTTAGCAGGAATCTATATACGAAGCTTTGCATACCAAGGGTACATACAAGGCTGTGGCGCGACCCCAACTCAGATGTCCCGGAATCTATTGAATGCAGTAGACACTGATGGCAAAGTATGGCGAGTCCCTCTTTCAATAAACTTTATTCCTGGTGACGCAGAAGCAATCAGTATTCAGAATGCAATCGAGATCAAGGGATATGGGTCGAAAGCTGTAATTAAAGCTTCCAACGAGGATATTTATTTTTCAAGCTATGCCGGATGTGATTTCGGTTTAGTAACCAAACCAGCCGGAACAACGATGTTAGATGTCGCACCGTATTCACGCAATTCATCCATGATCGCGATGACTGACACATCACGCAATGTGTGGACGGCTTCTATCGAACAAGGTACTGGAGTATTTCAACCAGGAACTTGGACGAAGTTAGCTGCAATTGATGCGGTCAGAACATCTTCTTCAGACACCCCAACTCTTTTCGCATCCGCACCAAATTACATCGGATTCGCCTCGGAGCGCGTTTTCACGACCGATGGCGATTATTACACCAACGGCACTTGCGGTACTGGTACAGCAAGGTTGTATTCAACGGGTCAATTTGGATCTACCTACTTTTCTGACTCAATACTGTTGGGAAGCTCTACTGCCTTTGTTGGCTCTAACTCACCAGTGGCTTTTACTTCTGGCCAAACCCTGGCGGGTGAAAATGGAGATAACCTTGTTTTCAAACTGACCAATCCACGTTCTTCATGTTTTACAGGCGCATCACAACTAACTGCAAGTGCAGATCTGGATGGCAATGGAACATACGAAACGGTTGCTACTCCTACAAATGAATCGGGCACATATTCCTTTATTATCACCGCAACCGCTCCAAGCAGTGGTCGGCGTACGTATTCATTCAAAGTTGAAACTCCGATAGGCACATCCAAGATCTTTACTGTCAACGTCGGAATTTATGGTTCTTCATCTTCTCTAGCGGTCACCGCTCGCTCAAAAGTATTCAATACGGGCGGCGATACATCAATTGCTATTGGCACTGATGGATATGCATATGCCTGGGGCGGTGCAATGAATTTTATGAATATTCTGACCACCACACCACCACGAACAACTTTGAAACCTACAAAGGTACAAATTCCTGGCAATCCTCAAATAATTGATGGGGCGACTTATTCGAATTGGGATTACGATCAAGATTACGGCTTACTTGTTGTGGATGCTTCAGGAAAAGTCTGGAGCTGGGGCACACGCAGAAACATGGATGCGCCTTCGTCGACTTTTGCTCTAGGTGATGTTCCGATCACGCCAACACAAGTTTCTTCTTTATCCAATGTCGTTGTAAAGAGAATCTCTGTTTCAAGTAGTGGGCAACGAACTCTGGCGCTTTCTAACTCTGGAAATGTCTATCAATGGGATTCCAATAACCGCACACCTACGCTTGTTCCAGGCTTAGCTGGAATTACCATCAAGAACATTTGGGCGAGCAACGATCTCTATGCAGCGCTTTCTACATCAGGTGAGCTTTATACCTGGGGAGGTTATGGTTTTAATCTGGGAAGAATGATGACCAATGGCTCCGGATATTACTGGGAGACAAGCAACAATCCTGATTCAGCAACAATTACTGATCCGATCGCTGATGTCTCTGCCGGATTGTCAAAGGGATCTCAACTAAATACTGCACTCACAACTACTGGCAAGCTTTTTTCTTGGGGAAATTTCAAGTCAAGCCAAGTTTATATTCCTGAACAAACTGTCCTTCCGGGTGGACGTACTCCTGTTGCGATTGGCTCAAATGGTTACACATTGATGGTCTTTGCATCAGATAAAACTTGGTGGACTCAGGCACTAGATGTTAATCGCAACATCACTTATTACCAGGTCAACATGGTGTCGGCCGATATTTCTAATACCTTCTCAGAATTTTCTGAAGGAACAGGAACCGGATTTATCTCAACCAATTCAAATCTGTACACCTTCGGTAACAACAATCCTGGTACCTGCGGCCCTGTTGGCTCACTAAACCGTGTGATGTCAGATGGTCAATTTGGATCGATATTTGCAGATGATTCAATTGATATTCAAATTAATGGAAACGATATATCACGTCCCATCATCAATAATTATTTTGAAGTCATAGCCTCTTCCCGTTGTTTTGGAGCAACCGGAGTCACAGTGAGCACTGAAATGTCAGTTCAGGGCACCGTGGGCGAATACAAGTTATCGACAGCTCAAGATGGATCCTCTATTACTTCCTACAACAAGTACTACACCTCGGTAAACGGCCCACTCACAATCACCGTTCGTGCTACAAACTCAGCTGGAGTTGTTGCAACTCAAAGTTTCTACACGCTCGTTGTTCCACTTCCACCAGCTGGAAGACAGATTGGTGTCTCAATCAATAGTGGCGCCCGATATGCAAACTCATCAAATGTATTGCTAGATCTTGTCTGGCCTGATGGCGTTTATAAGATTTACGTCAGCAACGATGGTGGTTTTGCGCCGGGCACTGTTACAGAAATTGATTTGCAGAGTCAGATTTCTTGGGTATTGCCGCCTCAAGCTGTGATTCCACTTCCATCAATCGTCTATGCGCGATTCGGTGATTCAACTGCATATTACTTTGATGACATTATTCTTGATGCAATTTCACCAGTCCTTACATTTGCCGCAGCTAAGTAATTGCTCATGAAAAAAGCGTACAAACTATTCGCTCTCGCCTTAACGGGCGCTCTTTTAATTCCACTATCAGCTACGGTATTCGCTGCCGATAGCCGTCCTGTGACCATTACATTGCGAGCTGCAGATAACATCTCTGGTGTAACAATGATGCAGATTGCGGAAGATAAAAACAATCCTCCGACTGCTGTGGCTTTTGAGAGTGTGACAGTTGTAAATACGGCAGCGAATTCCCTTTGGGTACGCATTCAAGATCGTGCTGGAAATTGGTCTAAGTGGGTTGAAGTTATTGTTGGTGGCGATCCATACACAGACGTCGCTAACTTCAATACTTTGCCCACCCCTACGCCTACACCGTCAACAAATACTGGTGGCGGTGGTGGCGGTGGCGGCGGAAGTTTCGGTGGCGGTGGATTTCCAATAACAGAACCAGAAACTACGACGGCATCGCTTTCACCAAAACCAGAAACAGCTACCGCAACTCCAACACCGACGCCGTCTGTAACACCTGAAATTAAAGTAACGCCGTCACCATCACCAACTCCATCGGCTTCACCCTCACCGTCAGTTACAGCACAAGCTGTTGTAACAACACGCCCAGATCTAGTTCGACCTTCTGCGCCGGCTGTAAGTAAAAGTTTAGGAAGCGGCTTAACACAGGTAAATAAGGAATTAGCAAGCACTGCAGCGGTAGTAACAACATCTGCTCCTGCTTCGACACTTTCAAAAGCCCCAACACTTAGCGCATCCGTAGGAATTCCCGTAAGGCCATTAGCGAAAGCTTTGCCATCTAAATCAACGCTAACAATTTATGTTGTGATTGGCGGAAAAAATGTTGCACTTGGAAAAGTGACAACAAATTCAAAAGGTGAGGTAATCCTGCCTGCAATCTCCTCGAGTAAGGCTGGAACTTTCACAATCCTGATGAAAACAGCTAGCGGTAAGAGCTATTACGCGAAGGTGAAATTCAGCCCAAAGAAGAAATAGCCACTCACCTTGACTTAAATGAGAATTTGGCTATGATTTCCATATACCCCTAGGGGTATATGGAAATCAACATAAGGGAGATTAAACAATGTGTTCAAGAGTTACCTGTGATCAATGCAAGAAATACACCTGGTCTGGCTGCGGAGAGCATATTGATTCTGCGCTTCAAGGTCTCTCTGAAGACCAAATCTGTAAGTGCTGATTCAGAACAATGTCTAAAGAACCTACACACGTCCTTCAGGATGAAGAACAACAGGTAGCCATCTCTAAGCGCCTTAAGCGTGCTCATGGCCAACTCGCTGCTGTGATTCGCATGCTTGAGGAAGGCCGCAATTGCGATGAAATCGTTACTCAAATGTCAGCAGTGAGTAAAGCAGTTAATACCGCCGCATTTACCTTGCTCTCCACAAGTTTGAGAGAGTGCATTATCGATGACAAGCGCAACAGTAAAGAAGTACAAGAGAAATTGCAGAAGCTTTTTCTCAGTCTTGCTTAAATAGTAAAAGGGAATTTAAAATGAAAAAACTCATCGCGGTCCTATTTGCATCGACTTTGGCGCTAACTTCGTGCGGTAGTTCGGCTGGCACAAATATGGGGCCTCAAGATTTTCAAAAGAAGATAGGTGAGTCAGGGGTAGTCGTTCTTGATGTTCGCACTGCAGGTGAGTTTTCTTCTGGCCACATCAATGGCGCAATTAATATTGACGTCGAGGGCATGAATTTCGATAGTGAAATTGCAAAGTTAGATAAGTCAGCCACTTATGCGGTTTATTGTCAGAGTGGTCGCAGATCTGGGATTGCAGTAGGAAAAATGTCTGATGCCGGATTCGCCTCACTCTCTAATCTCGAAGGCGGAATCCAAAGCTGGCAAGTGGCTGGCCTCCCATTGGTAACTCAATAATGCGCATCGTAATTGTTGGGGGAGTGGCGGGTGGAATGTCCGCTGCAACTCGTATGCGTCGCCTTGATGCGGATTCAGAGATTATTGTTCTTGAAAAGAGTGGACACGTCAGCTATGCCAATTGCGGACTTCCATATTTTGTTGGGGGAGTAATTGAAGAGGAAGATGCACTACTTTTGCAGACCCCTGCCTCACTTCATGCACGCTTTAAGTTAGATGTTCGGGTTGCTACTGAAGTTATCAACGTTGACCCATTAGCAAAGACTGTGGTGATCAAGGATTGGCTCAAGAATGATGAGTATTCACTCACATACGACAAGTTGATACTTAGCCCAGGTGCTTCACCAGTAGTTCCTCCGATTCCTGGAATTGAACGCGCTCTGACACTTCGCACCGTTGAAGATGTAGAGAAAATTGCAGATCGAGTTAATGCAAAACCAAAGAACGCAGTTGTTATCGGTGGCGGTTTTATCGGCGTCGAAATTACTGAGAACCTGGTCCATAAGGGCATCTCAACCACAGTTGTAGAAGCGGCACCACAGGTTCTTGCACCACTAGATCCAGAGATGGCGACGCTAGTTGCTGCTGAGTTGCGCAAACACGGCGTGTCACTTCATCTTGGTGTTAGCGCAATGGATGTTACAGATACATCAGTAATTCTTTCAGACGGCACTGTTTTGGATGCAGAACTTGTAATCATGGCGATAGGTGTTCGTCCAGATACCTCGCTCGCAAAATCAGCAGGACTGACCATCGGAACACGAGGCGGAATTGAAGTTGATGATTTCAATCGCACCAGCAATCACGATATTTATGCTGTCGGCGATGCAGCTGAGAAAACCGATGCGATTGATGGATCAGCAACTCTTGTTCCACTCGCAAATCTTGCAAATCGCCACGGTCGTGTAGTCGCTGATCACATCGCGGGTCGAGCCACTCGACCAATCAAAACTATTGGAACGGCAATTGTAAAAGTCTTTGATTTGATGATTGCTGCAACTGGTTGGAACGAGAAACGGCTCGCTGCCGCTGGTCGTGAAGTTATGGTTATACATACACATCCGAATAACCATGCGGGCTATTACCCAGATGCGAAGCAAATAGCACTCAAACTTATTTTCGATCCAAAGTCCGGTGAAATTCTTGGCGCACAGGGTGTTGGACTTGAAGGTGTTGATAAACGCATTGATGTAATTGCAACAGCAATTCGAGGTGGAATCACAGCGCCAGAGCTTGCCGACCTTGAACTCGCCTACGCGCCCCCATTTGGATCAGCGAAAGATCCAGTAAACATGTTGGGTTATATTGCAGAGAACATGATGAGTGGATTGCTCGAAACAGCCCAATGGAGCCAGATTCAGGAATTACGTGGCGCGGGATACCAGTTAATTGATGTTCGCACCCCAAGTGAATTTAACAACGGCAGCATTCCTGGTTCAGTGAATATTCCAGTTGATGAAATTCGTGAAAGAGTTTCTGAAATTAAGAAGGCACCAATCCTAGTTAATTGCCAAGTTGGGCAACGTGGCCACACAGCGACTTTGCTGCTGAAAGAACTTGGTTTTCAAGCCATCAATCTTGATGGCGGATATCTCACGTACTCAAATTCACCCGCATCGCTTAACCGATAGAAAAGAGAAATAGGAATGTGCCATAAGACAACATGTCGTAAATGCGGAAAGCCAACTTGGGCTGGATGTGGAAAACATATTGAAATCGCACTTAAGGGTGTAGCAAAATCTCAACGTTGCCAAGGCCACCAAAACGATCCGAAGGAGCCCGGATTTTTTGCTAAGCTCTTTAAGAAACAGTAGATAGACCTCTATTTGCCTTCTTTTATCCAAAATTTATAACGTAACGTAATTTTTGAGGTAAATGACCACTTTTGACCGAGATTTTTTGCCTAGATCCGGCCATTTTTGTGCGGAAATGTAACCATTTCGTTATTGAAAGTCGCTAGAGAATCCACGCTCAGAGTCCTAGGTTTTATGCGTGTCGACGAATGCGCCGGCGCAACCTTTCAGAAGGTTTTACTTCAGGAAAGTTAGAGGACGTAAATGTCAGTAGAACAAAACGGAGTATCACGCCGTACCCTCATTAAGGGTGCTGCATTGGGTGGTATCGGAATCGCTGGCGGAGCAACTGTGCTCTCAAGCTGCGGTTCAAAGGCATCAGGACCAATGTCATTCGGCGCACGTACGGTCGACGAATCTCCTACAAAGCAACTCAAGGCTCTCGTTGCTGCGTACGAGAAGAAGTCAGGTAACAAAGTTACTTACAACGCAACAGAATCAAATGCATTCCAGAATAACCTCTCACAGTATCTTCAGGGAACACCTGATGATGCATTCCAATGGATGGCCGGATATCGCATGCAGTTCTTCGCAGAGCAAGGTCTTCTAGAAGATATTTCTGATGTCTGGAAAGACATTTCAGATCAGTACGACAATTCATACAAGATTGCTTCAACAGGTACCGATGGAAAGCAGTACTTCGTGCCACAGTCTTGGTACCCATGGGGTCTTCATTACCGCAAGTCAATGGTGAAGGATCTTGGTCTTGATCCAGAGAACATCGCAACATTCGATGACATGCTCAAGATGTTTGATGCGATGAAGAAGAAGGGCCTTGTTGGATTTGCAGCTGGCGATAAGGGCGGCTGGGAAGCAATGGGAACATTCGACATCATCAACGCACGTGTTAATGGTTACCAGTTCCACGTTGACCTTCTAGCAGGTCGCGAGAAGTGGACAGATGCACGCGTTATTGACGTCTTCACTCACTGGGAGAAGCTACTTCCATACACAAATAAGAACGTTC
>WLNN01000065.1 GCA_009699765.1 Actinomycetota bacterium | reverse complement strand
TTGGAAAGTCGATTGCCAATTATTCTCGTTCATAATGTCGCAAGCCTAGATGATTGATATGACATACCAAGACGCAATACGCTCTATACATGAGCGTTCATGATGCACCAGCAGGTTCGATGCAAGATTGGCGAGCGGTAGGTAAAGGTGAAAATGCAAAGATTGGGATTCTCTTTGTTCACGGTTACACAGGTTCTCCATTAGCGATGCGACCTTGGGCCGAGTTCTTTCTACAGCGCGGATATTGCATATCAGTTCCATTGTTACCTGGTCATGGAACCCGAGCCGAGGATTTAAATCATGTTAAGTGGCAAGAGTGGCCCGCCAAAGTTGTAGAGGAGCTTGATTGGATGCTCTCGCAAGGTTTGAGAGTTTTCGTTTTCGGCCTTTCAATGGGCGGAGGATTAGCTCTCAACGTTGCAACCAAACATTCATCCTCTATCGCAGGAATAGTTCTGGTCAATCCGATGATTCACGTCAAATTCGTGACTCCTCAAATTGCTTGGGCTGTTTCACGAATACAGAAAATGCGGGAGTCCGTTGGAGATGACATCAAACGTCCTGGGGTGACTGAGCATGGATACGACTCGCTTCCTCTGATTGGGTTGTACCAACTTATTAAGATGCTTAGCTACACACGAAAGCGCCTTCATGATGTGACGCCCCCGCTTATGCTTTTCCACAGCAAGATTGACCACACTTTGCCAGTCTCTAATACGGAAATTGTGATGGCCGGAGTGGGTTGCAATCCAAAGCAGCGAATCGAGCTCGTGAATAGTTATCACGTTGCCACCTTGGATTACGATCAAGAAATTATCTTCGAAAACTCTTTACTATTTGTTCAAAGCAATACCCAGCCGAAGTGAGTCCTATGAACAGTTGTATCTTTTGTAAAATCTTGGCCGGAGATATCCCATCTAAGAAAATCTATGAAGATGAGAAGTTCTATGCATTTCTAGATATTTTTCCCGCAGGCAAAGGTCACACGCTTGTTATTCCTAAAGAACACAGCGCTGATATCCACGAGATTTCTTCAGATCAATATGGGGCACTTGCAGCAACTGCAAAAGATGTCGCTGATCTTCTACAGAGAAAACTTAGCTCTGAGGGCACTACGATTTTTCAGATGAATCGTGAATCAGGATGGCAAACTGTCTTTCATATACACATGCATGTGATTCCTCGATGGTCCGACGACGCCTTACATAAACCTTGGGATATTGCTCCAGCAGTTGATTCGGATTTAGTTGAACTCCAAAGAATTATCTGCGAGTAATTAATCTGCGAGAAGGAAGTTAATCACATCCATCGCGCGCCAGCCCTTAGGATGAAGTTTTGCAAGGGTCGTAGGTCCAGCTAAGTCGGAGCCTAAAGTAATTAATGGAAGCTCTGTTCGACCATCAGGACGCAGTTGCCCCAAACCAATGTTAGACATTAAGGCATTACAAAGACATTGTGAGTGTTGGGCTTCGTCGACATTGCCCTTTTTGAATTCATATGTCTTCAGTGGCTCACTTGGACAGCGATAACCGACTCCACCATTCTCGCGTTCGAATGGAGTTCGAAGGTATCCAAGGTCGCAGATACGATTTCGCTTTTCGTAGTTTTTGTCATCCGAAAGTGAATTCGGAAGTACTGCAACTTTAAATGGAAAACCAGTAGGCGAAGCACTCCCATCTGTCTTTACAGTTAAGTTCTCACTTGTCAGGGCATCAATGACTTCTTGCTTCAACGCAGCAGTGAACCCTGATTCGTCAGCCAGGGCAAAGAGTGATCCAACTTGAATTCCTTGCGCGCCGTGTGACTTGGCTTCACGTAGTTTTGCGGCTGTGGCATAACCACCAGCTAGCCAAAACGGTGAGCCTGAGTTCAAAACTTTTACCAGGTCTGCCTCGTCTTGCTCGGTATAAATCGGATTTCCTTCATCATCTTTAGACTTTCGATTACGTGGGGGAGCATTGTGTCCGCCAGCGACATGGCCTTCGATTACATAACCATCCGGCTTCGTAATTTCATCCTTATTTAAATAAGCCACGAGAGCATGAGATGAAACTATTGCAAGAAAGAGTGGG
The DNA here is from genome assembly GCA_009699765.1 of Actinomycetota bacterium. Classification (GTDB taxonomy): domain Bacteria; phylum Actinomycetota; class Actinomycetes; order Nanopelagicales; family Nanopelagicaceae; genus Planktophila. Next base: position 5,374 of record WLNN01000065.1, on the reverse strand, counting down.
CGCTTGATGGGGAATGAAAGCCCGGCAATGCAGCCGGGATCAAATGAAATGAAGTGTTTTGTTTTGCTATCGGCGACATCAACTGCCATCGTGACGGGCTTACCTAACGAAAGCTGATTGAGAAGATTAGGAATTTGAGCCGGAATTCCTGCACCAATCAGTATGTAGTCGACACCGGCTAGCATCGCCCCGAATAACTGAGCCGGAATGCATAACTGAATTTTCTCAAGAAGATTCATTCCGATAACGCCATCGTGGCCTTCTTTAGCCAGCCATACTTCGACAAAAGATGCCGCAACTAAAATATCAACTGCATGTTGTACTGGTTTTAAAGTTAGCTTTGGGACATCGAGATATGGCTTTGCGGGATCTTTGCCGCCCTCTATGAAATATCTATCGAGAACACCTTGCGCAACATCTTGATTTGGGAAGTGCGATAGTGCGCGACGAATAGATCCGTCCAGATCTCCATCTTGCAGCCTTCTTGAAACAACCGAATCAATTGCAGTTCCAGAGATGACACCTAAGTGACCTGCTCTTGATACTTCCTGAGCTAATTGCGATGAAGATACTGCAATGCCCATTCCACCTTGAATGATGGTGGGATGAGGGCGTTGTGTCATGGGTCAAACCTAAGTCAGTGAGAGCAGAACCCGCGAGTAATAACTAGGTGTTGCAACGAAAGAGTGAGAAGAACCACCGTTTTAGAGCGCTAAAACAGCCTTTCCCCAATTCTGTATCACAGGTTTCCATATGTTGCGCAAATCAACTTCACGTGCTTTAACTCTCTGAGCTATCGTCTCGTTCTCACTCTTACTTTGGAAATTCAGAAATGCGTTATCTGGTTTACTCTCCCAAAGTGCCACGATTGATGAATCTGCTTCTGGGTGACATTGCAATCCGTACGTAAGATTTCCGACTCTGAATATCTGCGTCGGGCAACGTTCACTATTGGCAACCAAGGTAGCCCCTGCAGGTAATACAGAGACGTAATCTTCATGCCATTGAGTTGTAGGTGCATTTAACCCTACGCTCATGATCGCATCGTCACTTACTTGGTTGATCTCGTAGATTCCGATCTCGTTCTCTTTAAGACGTGAAACCGTTCCACCAAGTGCGGCTCCAAGTAATTGCGCTCCTAGGCATATCCCTAAAACCGGAATTCCTTGATCAACGACCTTCTTAATTAAGGTCCGCTCGTGCGCGAGCCAAGGATATTCCTCGTCCTGCAGCGCGTTCATCGCACCGCCTAATGGGATGACTGAACTTATGTGTTCCGGTAACTCTTGCGGGATTTCTTGACCTTCGAATGCGCGAATAACCTCTATAGCAAAACCCAATTCACTCAACCATTCCGCCACTAGGTGCGGAGGATCGGTTGCATAATTCTGAATAAAAAGGACTGTTGGCGAACGCATAGGCAAATCCTACTATTCTAAAAAAGCATTTTCTTGCCTCATAGAGACTCCCAGGAATTTTAGAATCGCTCTCTATGTTTAGGCTCAAACTTGAATACTCTTTTACCCGTTGCTCGCTGTTTTCCTATACTTATGGAACGATTCTGGGTGTACTTGTTGCCTCGCCTCAGCCGTTGAAACTGGAGCATGTTGTGTCTGAAGATTTCTACCACGACGATCCCGTTGAGGAGGTTTCTCGGACTAAGGTTCGGTCGAAATTTCTTACAACGATTTTCTTTGTCGTGGGCTCTATCTTCTTTCTTCAAAGTACATTCGCTGGAAATATCTCACTGAATTCAGGTTCGGGAGCTGATTTTGGGCAAGGGTTTTCGCAGACAGTTGCATGTTCGGGTGCGACTCCTCTCACTCTTACCCCTGAATCAATTTTTATCAATGGCTCTCCGGGCGCTTTTTACTTGAAATCGATTACTGTCTCAAATGTTCCGTCCTCTTGTGATGGAGTTGAATTCATCATCGAAGCTTTCGGAGATTCGTCTAGCACTCCGCTCGCTCTCTTTAACTCGACTTCGACGAGTGCGATTGTTTCTAATAACAATGGAACCTTCCAAGCTGGAGGCGGGAGTAATGGTTTAAGCGTTAGTAGCGGAAGTGGAACATTTATAGTTACTTTCAGCACTCCGGCGGCTGTTTCGGCTGCAGTTTCCAAGATAGCTATTCAGAGTCGCCCAATTTCTACCAATGAAATTAGCATGACTTGGGTATCGCAATCATCGGCGGCAGATAATCAATGGATCAGTGCCACATATGGCAACGGAATCTTTGTTGCAGTAGCAACCACCGGATCAGGTAATCGCGTGATGACAAGCCCAGATGGCATTACCTGGACATCACGCGCATCTGCAGCAAATAACAGTTGGTACAGCGTCACATATGGAAACGGTATTTTTGTTGCAGTTTCGATCAACGGAGTTGGCAATCGCGTGATGACAAGCACAGATGGTATTACCTGGACAGCGCGCCAACCCGCCGCAGATAATCAATGGACCAGTGTCACATACGGCAACGGCATTTTTGTTGCAGTGTCAATCGACGGATCTGGAAACCGCGTGATGACAAGCACAGATGGGATTACCTGGACATCACGCACATCTGCAGCAAATAACCAATGGTATGGCGTCACATATGGCAACGGAATCTTTGTTGCCGTAGCAACCACCGGATCAGGTAATCGCGTGATGACAAGCACAGATGGGATTACCTGGACATCACGTGCCTCTGCAGCAGATGTTTCATGGTGGAGTGTTGCCTACGGCAATGGTGTATTTGTTGCAGTCGCTCCATTTGGTGCCGGCAATCGCGTAATGACAAGTCCAGATGGAATCATTTGGACCACTCGAACACAGTCTGCAAGCAACTATTGGTACCGAGTCGCATACGGAAATGGAATTTTTGTTGCTGTTGCAAGCAGCGGTACCGGCAATCGCGTAATGACAAGTCCAGATGGAATAACGTGGACATCACGTGCTGCCTCCGCCGATATTAATTGGCAGGGCATCACGTATGGAAACGGAAAGTTTGTGGCAGTTGCATCAACCGGGAGTGGAAATCGTGTCATGACGGCGACTTACTGATAAGTGCCACTTCACTATGTTACGAGGACTGATTTAATTCGCCATTTCACTATGTTACGTGGACGATACTGGGATCGAACCAGTGACCCCCACAATGTCAATGTGGTGCTCTACCGCTGAGCCAATCGTCCTAGGTATGTAAAGCTATTTAATTGTGTCGAAAGTATAACTGATGGAAATAGCGCCGGTCTATCGAGCGTAATCGTCTTGAATACGCTCGATATCATCTTCGCCAAAGTAGGTACCGCGTTGGACTTCAACGAAGATCATTACTTCGGTGCCGGAATTACCGATGCGATGTTGCTCGCCAATAGCAACCTCCACGGATTCTCCTGCTTGGGCCTTAAATTTCTTTTCACCTAAAACAACATCAGCTACCCCAGAGACGATATACCAATGCTCTTCACGCTTTTGATGACGCTGTAGCGAAAGGCGATGACCAGGTTCAACCCAAATAGTTTTTACTTTATATGTGGGAGTGTCTGCAAGAACTTGATAGCGACCCCATGGACGTTCCGGGCCTTCGAGATATTCGCTAGTCATGTTAAAAGGTTATTCCGTTTCTCCGTTGAAACACAGACCTGCAGGACATGCACTTCTAGATTATTAACAATGGAGGTGGAAACGGGATTTGAACCCGTGTAGAGGGATTTGCAGTCCCTTGCCTCGCCTCTCGGCCATTCCACCATTGTTTCGATCGTATGCGCGAGCATCGAGCGATGAGATAAAAAGTCACCTCGTCCTAACTTTAAAGCTAGAAAGAAGTGACCTTTAATCCGAGCGGACGACGGGGTTCGAACCCGCGACCTGAACCTTGGCAAGGTTCCGCGCTACCAGCTGCGCTACGTCCGCGTATTGCGGGCGTAAATCTAGCGTAGGAGAGGCCGAACTGCCAAAGCGTGCGTAGCCTTAGCCCATGTTAAATGCAGCCCTTCTCGGAAAGGGGTATCAGTTCTGGATGCGTGGCCTTCATGCGACCAAATTAGCTGAAATAACTGATGACCCTCGTCGCCTTAACGATGGAAATTTCTGGGCAGTCCTAGCAACATTTGAGGGCAAGTATCACTTCGCACGTTTTAAGAAAATTGTTGAGGCGCCATTTCCTCAACAGAGTTGGAAGAGACTCGAACGCCCATGGAAGACAAGTATGGAGATGATTGATTACATCTCGTATATTCATCAGATTCGAGAATCGATTGCAGCTGGTGATGTTTATCAGGTCAATGCTTGTCGCGAACTCTCCCACTTCATGGGCGATAAACCCCAAGATCTTTCGGGGCTTTTCTCCGAGATACTTCGCGCAAACCCAGCTCCATTTGCGAGTTATCTAAAGATTCCTGACTTCGAGATCGCATCAGCATCCCCAGAGAGATTTTTGAGTCGAGACGGAGAAAAAATAATTTCGTCACCCATCAAGGGAACGATCCGTTGGAATCAAGAAACTTTCGGAGAGAAAGATAAAGCTGAAAATTTAATGATTGTCGATTTGATGCGTAACGATATTTCTCAGGTTTGCGAACCAGGAAGTGTTGAAGTTTCAGCGCTTTTTCGTCAAGAAAAACATCCTGGGATAACGCACCTTGTCTCTGATATTGAAGGCACCTTGCATCCCGATATGCAGTGGCTAGATATTTTCCAAGCGACAATGCCGCCGGGTTCGGTTTCCGGAGCACCTAAGTCAGCGGCGCTATCGATAATTGAAAAGTACGAAGGGAATCAACGCGGTCCGTATTGTGGAGCACTTGGCTATGTTCATGGCGATCGGGCTGAACTTGCGGTTGCGATTAGAACTTTTTGGACAACCGGGGATAAGTACCTTCGATACGGAACAGGCGCGGGAATCACGTGGGGCAGTGATGCGATGAATGAGTGGGAGGAAACTCAACTAAAAGCTCGTCATCTCATTTCCATCGCAGGAGGAGAACTGTGATTCATCCCGCGCGTAGACCTTTCCCAGAAGGTTCAGGAATTTTCGAAACAATCAGAACGGTAAATGGAACTCTTGCCGAATATTCGCGTCATATGCGACGAGCAGTTAAAAGTGCCCAGGCTTTGAAGATTTCGTTACCTAGCGAGGAAGAAATCAGAGCTCGCATCGCTGAAGAGATTCAAAATAGACCACATGCTCTAGGTCGACTGCGAGTTTGTTTTTCTAATTTGGGTTTCGTAGTAACGCACGACGAATATCTCGAACTTACCGAACCCGGATACATCACCTTCTCTCCTCATACCTCTAAAGCTGATGGCGAACAGCACAAAACTTTTCCGTATGACTCGCACTACGAGATTGTTGATGAGGCACGAAAAGATGGTTTCGACGATGCC
>WLNN01000064.1 GCA_009699765.1 Actinomycetota bacterium | reverse complement strand
TACAGAGTCATAGATCGCAGTGTCACCGTGTGGGTGGTAATTACCCATGACATCACCGACGATGCGAGAGGACTTGTAATAGCCCTTATCGGGGCGATAACCAGCGTCAAACATTGCATATAAAACGCGGCGATGTACAGGCTTAAGTCCATCACGAATATCAGGAAGTGCGCGACCAACAATGACTGACATTGCGTAGTCGAGGTAGCTTCGCGCCATTTCGACTTGTAGGTCAACGGTCTCAATACGGTCATATGTCGCTCCGCTTGAGTCAGGTGCAGTTATTTTTTCATCGCTCATTAGATATCCAAGAACCTAACATCTTTAGCGTTGCGCTGAATAAATGCGCGACGTTTTTCTACATCCTCACCCATTAAGACTGAGAATAAATCATCTGCCGCTGCAGCATCATCGAGGGTCACTCGAATAAGTACGCGGTGATCTGGATCCATTGTTGTATCCCACAACTCTTTTGCGGGCATCTCACCTAAACCTTTGAAGCGCTGGATGCCGTCATCCTTAGGAAGGCGCTTACCGGATTCGGTTCCATCTGCAATCATTGAATCGCGTTCGCGATCGCTAAATGCATATTGAACTGGATCCTTACCTGACCACTTGAGTTTGTACAGCGGTGGTTGTGCAAAGTAGACGAATCCGTTTTCGATTAGAGGGCGCATAAAGCGGAAGAGCAATGTGAGTAAGAGTGTGCGGATGTGCTGACCATCAACGTCAGCATCGGCCATCAAAATAATCTTGTGGTAGCGCAATTTCTCAATATCAAAATCATCATGGACGCCGGTTCCGAGCGCGGTGATGAGCGCCTGAACTTCATTGTTCTGCAATACGCGATCAATGCGGGCTTTCTCAACGTTAAGAATCTTTCCGCGGATAGGGAGCACAGCTTGATTACGTGAATCGCGTCCACCCTTTGTAGAGCCGCCCGCAGAATCTCCTTCAACAATATAGAGCTCGCACTTCGCAGGATCAGTCCACTGACAGTCAGCAAGCTTTCCCGGCATTCCACGACCTTCTAACAAACCCTTGCGATTACGGGCCAAATCACGAGCTTTACGTGCTGCAACGCGTGCAGTAGCTGCATCAATCGACTTACGAATAATGTCTTTACCTTCTTGCGGGTTCTGCTCGAACCACGCAGTGAGTTGTTCGTTAACAACTTTTTGAGTGAAAGATTTTGCTTCTGTGTTACCGAGTTTTGTCTTGGTCTGGCCTTCAAATTGTGGCTCACCAAGCTTGATAGAGACAATCGCAGTTAAGCCTTCACGCACATCATCTCCTGTGAGGCGATCTTCCTTCTTCTTAATTAAATTTTGATCTTCTGCAAATTTATTGACAACAGAAGTTAGCGCTGTACGGAAACCTTCTTCATGTGTTCCACCCTCGTGGGTATGAATTGTGTTTGCGAATGTATATACGGATTCTGAAAATCCCTGGTTCCATTGCATCGATACTTCTATTGAAAGTCGAGCTTTCTTATCTTCAGCCTCGATTGCAATTACTGTTTTATGTAGTTCGCCTCGTGTTGAGTTGAGGTGTTTTACGAAGTCAGTGATTCCACCTGAATACTGGTAGCGAACAGTGAGTTGTTCGCCTTTCTCATCTACATGGCCATCACGCATATCTGTCAGAATAAGAATGAGGCCCTTATTAAGAAATGCCATTTCACGGAACCGGGTTGAGAGAATTTCAAAAGAGAAATCTGTGGTTTCAAAAATTTCTTTAGATGGCCAGAACTGAATAGTTGTACCTGTCTCAGTTGTTGCTTCACCTTTTTTAACTGGAGCAGTCGGAACGCCTAATTTATATTCTTGAGTCCAAATAAAACCATCGCGCTTTACCTTCGCAGATAAATCTGTAGAGAGCGCATTAACAACTGAAGATCCAACGCCGTGCAAGCCACCGGAGACTGAGTAGCCACCATCGCCGAACTTTCCACCCGCATGCAAAACGGTGAGAACAACTTCAAGAGCTGGCTTCTTCTCGACTGGATGGATATCAACTGGAATTCCGCGGCCGTTATCGATTACTTGCAGCGATCCGTCGCGCATCAAAGTCACTTGAATCTCGGTGCAATATCCAGCGAGCGCCTCATCAACTGCGTTATCGACGATTTCGTAAACAAGATGGTGGAGGCCGCGTTCGCCGGTCGAGCCGATATACATACCTGGGCGCTTGCGAACCGCCTCTAGGCCTTCGAGGACAGTGATAGAAGAGGCGTCATAGCCTTGCTTCTTCTCTGTCATTTAGGGCTCCAATGCTGCGATCGAAACTGGCTCTATGAGCCTTATACGCCCGATTAGCTCGGGGTAGGCAATTATCCTAGTGGTAAATCGAATCTGTAAATACCGTCAAAAGCCCTAGGTGCATGAAATCCCGAGATTTCAGCCCTCGTCCTAAGGTTCCCTTTAGGTTTTCTCATAATATCTTCCTAAAAAGCTCTCTCCACAGTGTGGATTCCGCCTGTGGATGAATTACATGCGTGTAATTAAGCGGAAGATCGGCAAACATAGGAGCCCTTATGGATTAACGCCACTTTCCCCTCTGATTCTCAGCAAAGGCACAGGTTTGTCGAGGACGATTGCCCCATGAGCGCAGAAACTAATGGCTATCGCATCCTCGTAGTTGATGATGAAGAGAATATTCGCGACTTCGTTACTAGCAGCCTCAAATTTAAAAAGTTTAATGTTCGCACTGCAGCAACTGGATCTGAGGCGTTAATTGTTGCCGCTGAATTTAAGCCGCATGCAATTGTGCTCGATGTGATGTTGCCAGATTTTGATGGTTTCGAAGTTTGCCGTCGCATTCGCAATGAAGGGCAAGATGTTGGCGTCCTCTTTCTCACCGCAAAAGCTGAGATGAAAGATAAAGTCCAAGGTTTAACTATTGGCGGCGATGGTTATATGACTAAACCTTTTGGCTTAGAAGAACTTGAAGCGCGACTCAATGCACTTCTTCGTCGTATTGGCGTAGTCGAGCAGAATATAGATGACGAGAAGTTTTCATTTGCAGATCTAGAACTCAACGATGCGACTCATGAAGTCCATCGCGCTGGACATTTGATTGAATTGTCGCCAACTGAATTCACTTTACTCCGCTATCTGATGATCAATGCGGACCGCGTTGTTTCCAAAACTCAAATAATTGATCATGTCTGGGATTACGACTTTGTGGGAGATGCTGGAATCGTTGAAACCTATATTTCTTATCTTCGCAAGAAAATTGATATCTATGAGCCGGCGCTTATTCATACGGTTCGTGGCGTTGGTTACCGCATGCGAATCACACAAAGTAAGTAAGGTTGATACATGACTAGCCCGTTGCGCACTTGGAGTCTTCGTAGCCGATTGACTCTTGGTGTTGTCCTTCTCTCTGCGGCTGGTTTTGTGCTTTCGAGTATCGTCGCGCAGCATGCTCTCAAAGGTTATCTCCTCGAGCAGATGGATAGTGAGCTACTTTCGCTATCAGTAGTTTCACTTCCTCGTATTGCAGAGGCTGGTATTGCTCGCGATGAAGATGATGAGAGACGTAGCGAAAATAGATCAGATGCTTCTCCCGCCCCTCGCGCACCGCTACAAAGAATCCCTACAGCCACATCTGTCACGCTTTTAGATCGCAATGGAGTAATCATTGGCGGTCTCGGTGGCGACCTTGCAACAGTACGAATCAATACTTATCTGCAGGGATTCACCCCTGCAGATGCTGCGCAATTTAATAATAAGGCTTTCACTATCGAAAAACGCGGAGCTGATTTTCGCGCTGTCGCACTTGTTCTTCCAAATGATGCTGGAACAGTTGTTGCAGCGCAATCTTTAGGAGAACTCGATAAAACAATTGCAAAGTTAGGTTTCTTCTTCTTTTTCATTGGGTTGTTATTGCTTACTTTGATCGCAATTGCCTCTCGAATGGTTATAAACGTTGGAATGAAGCCGTTGCAAGATGTTGAGATTACAGCTGAAGAGATTGCGTCGGGAAACTTCTCTGCGCGTATGCCTGATGCAAACCCACATACGGAGGTTGGCCGTTTAGTCACATCTCTTAACTCAATGCTTGGCCGAATTGAAAGTGCATTTGAAGCACGTAACGAGAGTGAAAATAAGCTACGTCGATTTGTTGCAGATGCCTCCCACGAACTTCGCACACCACTGACAGCAATTCGTGGTTTCTCAGAGCTCTATCGCCAAGGTGCGGTCATCGGGGAAGAAAAAACTCGTGAAGTCTTTGGACGCATTGAAGGCGAATCTATGCGCATGGGTTCTCTTGTTGAAGATTTACTCCTGCTTGCCCGCCTTGATCAGGCACGTGAATTAGATTCCAATCCAGTAAATCTTGGTGAGGTAGTGGAATCTGCCGTTGTTTCTGCTCGCGCTGCTGGTCCGCAACACCCGGTCTCATTTACTCCATCGGAAGAAGAGTTCTTCACTCTGGGAGATCAAGCACGAGTACATCAAGTTGTCGCAAACCTTCTTGCCAATGCGCGCACACATACTCCTGCTGGAACCCAGATTGATGTTTCAATTTCTCGTAGCACTGAGGGAATCTCAATTGCAGTTGCCGATAATGGCCCTGGTTTATCTGTAGAAGATCAGAATCGAATTTTCGAGCGCTTCTACCGAGCAGATCCATCACGTGTTCGGGTCGATGGCGAAGGAAGCGGGCTTGGATTATCGATCGTTGATGCGGTGATGAAAGCCCACGGTGGTTCTGTTGCAGTGCAATCAGAGCTAGGCAAGGGTGCAACTTTTACCTTGTTCTTCCCTGTCGCTTAACGCTTTACTGGGCAGGGCCCAAAGACTCCATCGCTCGTAGCGCTGCAATGCGCTCTTGGATTGGTGGGTGGGTACTAAATAACTTAGATACCGCTTTGCCATCAAGTGGTGACTCAATCCAGATATGTGCAACTGCGTTCGACTTCTGCCGGACAACAGTTGTATCTGCTGCAAGGACTTCTAGCGCTTTGCGCAACCCTGCAGGATTACGAGTAAATGAAACCGCCGTGGCATCTGCGAGTGATTCACGCTTACGTGAGATTGCAGATTTCAATAACATTGCAGCTATCGGTGCCAAGATTAAAACTGCCAATGAGATAACGAGTGCGACTGGATTTGAATTGTTATCCCGACGATCTCGTCCCCCGCCAAACCACATCATGCGAGTTAGAAAATCTGACAAGATTGCAATTGCACCGGCAGTTGTTGCGGCAACGGCAGAGACCAAAGTGTCACGGTTTGCAACATGGCTCATCTCATGTGCAATAACTCCCTGTAACTCATCGCGATCCATGACTTCAAGAATCCGTGTAGTAAAGGCAATCAGGGCGTGCTCAGGATCTCGACCAGTTGCAAAAGCATTAGGCGCAGTATCTTGAACAAGTGCAACCTTGGGCATTGGAAGACCTGATGCGATAACAACTTCTTCAATAACATTAAAGAGCTCGGGTGCATCTTCGCGAGTAATTAACTTTGCACCAGTCATTGTTAGTACTAATTTATCTGAACCGTAGTATGAGCCCCAGACGCCGACGAGTGCAAAACCAACTGCAATCGGCACAAGTGTTGATGCAGTGCCAACACCAAAATAAGTCAGCGCTGCATATGCAACAAGCCAGGTGAGAAGCCCCATTGATGCAAGGAGGAAGTAAGTCTTACCTTTGTTGGCGCTCTGCAAATCGCGAAAGGTATTGCTATTGGCCATCAATAACTCCAGTGCTTCTTTTTAAAAATTATTAGAACTTGACGTTAGGTACGTTGCGATCAGCTGCATTTTCAATTTCGTAAAATGCACGAGCTGCAACCTTGGCAAGGCCTGCAAAGAACTTAGAAGGAACTGTTGCAACAGCTTCATTGAGTTGGCGCACATTGTCGTTGTAGAACTGGCGTGCAAATGAAACTTTGTTTTCGGTTGTAGAGAGTTCTTCTTGTAGCGCCAAGAAGTTAGAAGATGCTTTGAGATCTGGATAAGCCTCAGCGACTGCAAGCAATCCACGAAGTGCGTTGGTAAGTGCGCCATCTGCTGCCGCAACTTCGCCCACAGTGGATGCGCTAGTTGCTTTTGCGCGGGCTGCAACGACTGCATCAAATGTTGATTGCTCGTGCTTTGCATAACCTTTAACTGTCTCAACAAGGTTAGGAATTAAATCAGCACGACGCTTGAGCTGAACTTCAATTTGTGCCCATGCTTCATTAACGGTGATGTTAAGGCGAACAAGGCGGTTGTATTGCGCGACGACAAAGAGAACTACGAGGACGATAACGCCAAAAACAATGAAGATTTCCATAATGAATTCAACCCGTTTTCTCCGGGTGATATTCCCGGAATTTTTCACTCCTAGAACGCGGAGCGTTCAGGAGAGTCACTTAATCTTACTTTGATGAAAGTTCATAAAGGAACGGCTCGGGGTTGGCCCACGCTGTCCCTGGTAACGATTGAGGTATTGCGCAGAGCCGTATGGATGCTCGGCAGGGGATGAAAGTTTGATCAAGCAGAGCTGACCAATCTTCATTCCTGGGTAGAGCTTGACTGGCAAGTTTGCGACGTTAGAAAGTTCAAGAGTGATGTGGCCTGAAAATCCAGGATCGATAAAGCCGGCAGTTGAGTGTGTGAGCAGACCAAGGCGACCGAGTGATGACTTTCCTTCTAGGCGGCCTGCAATGTCATCGGGAAGTGTGATTACTTCATAAGTTGAGGCCAAAACAAATTCGCCTGGGTGCAAGATAAATGCTTCGCCGTTTTCGGCGACGATCTCGCGAGTCAGCTCTGGCTGCTCAAGCGCTGGGTCGATGACCTCATATTTATGGTTCTCAAAGACGCGGAAGAACTTATCGAGGCGGACATCAACGGAGGATGGCTGAATCATCGCCTCTTCAAAAGGCTCGACTCCCACACGCTTGTCGTTAATCTGGGCTCGTATATCGCGGTCACTGAGTAGCACGTGCGGACTCTATCTACTCCGATGAGAAAAATTACACTTCGCCACTCTTGCATAAGTTACTGGTGGGTAGAATTATTAGCCCATGAGCCATTACACAGCCAATCTGCGCGATATCGAATTCTGCCTCTTCGACCTTTTGGGTCGCGAGAAGGTTCTAGGAACATCTGTCTACTCTGACCTCGATCGCGATACTGCGATGGGAATGTTGGAAGAGATTAAGCGCATCACCGAAAACGATCTCGCTGCATCTTTTGTTGATGGCGATCGCATTGGAACAATATTTGATAAAGCAACAGGCGATGTAAAGCTCCCACCAAGTTTTAAGAAGTCTTACCAAGCATTCATTGATCAAGGTTGGTGGAGCCTCGATGCTCCTGTTGAACTTGGTGGCACAAAGATTCCGGCATCACTTCGTTGGGCGATTGCCGAGATGGTGCTTGGTTCAAATCCAGCAATTCATATTTACGCATCAGGTTATGCATTTGCACAGGTCGCTTACGTACTTGGT
>WLNN01000063.1 GCA_009699765.1 Actinomycetota bacterium | reverse complement strand
GAAGAAACGAGCCCTTACGAGGCATTGTTAAAGAAATTATTCTGCAGTTTTTTCATCAGCTGCTGGAGTTGCCTCAGCTACTGGTGTCTCAACTACTGCTTCAACAGTTGCTTCTGCTTCAACTGCAGGTTTTTCAACCGCAGCGACAGTCTCTGTTACTTCAGCTGCAACCTCTGCTACTGGCGCGATGATTTCTGGCTCAACAACAACTTCAACAATTGGTTCTGGTGTTGAAAGAATTCCATCGCCGTAACCAACAATGCCATCACGCTTTTCACGAATCTTTGCAGCCTTACCGCGTAGATCGCGAAGATAGTAAAGCTTTGCGCGACGAACATCGCCCTTCTGAACGAGTTCAATCTTTTCAATAACTGGAGTGTGTACTGGGAATGTACGCTCGACACCGACGCCGTATGAAACCTTGCGGACTGTGAAAGTCTCGCGGACTCCATCACCTTGACGGCGGATAACTACACCCTGGAAAACCTGAAGACGTGACTTACTACCTTCAATAACGCGGACGTGAATCTTGAGCTCATCGCCAGCACGGAACTGAGGGATGTCCTTGCGGAGTGATGCTGCGTCTACGACGTCGAGAATGTTCATTGTCAGATCCTTAATTACTAGGGTGATGCGGAGTACGCCAATGCGCCGTACAGACTGCGTATCTTGCCACAGGACACCCCTCAGGCGAAAATCGGGCTTTCGCGCTCAATCGAGCCCGTTCCAGCGCCTTCCAAAGCATGCTCCTGAATTGGCTTACGCCAGCCCTAGAAAGGTCTCAAGTTCGCCGTATAACGTCGCTCCGGCTACCAGAGTCATCATGTACGGAGCTTGGCCATATAACCCAAAGCGAGCGCCTGCCTCTTTGGCAATCAGGCCTGCTGCTGCCCAATCCCACTCTTTGAGGCCGTGCTCGTAATAAGCATCAAGTGCCCCCATCGCTACATGACAGATATCAACCGCTGCGGCGCCGTTGCGGCGAATATCGCGGATGACCGGAAGCATCTGAGAAACATTCTTAATCTGAATCTCGCGATGGGCAACGTCATATTGAAAACCTGTTGCGATTAATGCGCGATCAAATGCGATTGGTTCGTTTGCTTGAATCTGACGGCCATTGAGAAATGCACCTTCGCCACGAACTGCCCACCATGTTGAATTAATAGTTGGCGCAGTAACAACACCGATCAACTGTCCCTGCTCATCTTTGGCGCCGATTGAGATATTCCACCCCGGCAAGTCATAGAGATAATTAACAGTGCCATCGATGGGATCAATGACCCATGTAATTCCGGAAGTTCCAGCACGGTCGGCGCCTTCTTCTCCCACGATTCCATCATCTGGGCGGGCTGCCAATATTTGATTAACGATAAAGGCCTCAGCACGAATATCCATCTGGGTCACGACATCAATTGCGGTGCTCTTCGTATTAACCTCAAGCTCTGCCGGACGGTCCATCAGCATGGCCCCGGTCTCTTTACCTATGCGGATGGCGAGTTCGAGAAGTTCGGCTGTGTTGATTGCAGTCATAGTCTGCATTCTACCTTCATCATCAGTTATTCTCGCCCTCATGAGTGAGCTCCGCGTCCATGGCAAGAACAATGAAGGCACCCATCTAACGTTGACCGATAACGATGGCAATGAATACTCACTCAGAATTAGCGACACTCTTCGTGCAACTGTAAATCAACCTCGACTTAGCTCAGTTCCTGCAGCGGATGCAGATGAAACAATTAGCGTTAGAGAAATTCAACGTCGTCTGCGAGCGGGTGATGCACCTGAGGTAATTGCTCGGGAGGGAAATACAACGGTCGATAAGGTTGGCCGTTTCTCTGGACCAATCTTGCAAGAACGCGAATACATTCTCAATCAAGCCCGCAGTGCAGGTCTTCGTAAAGATACGACTCGCTCTGATATCTCATTCCTTGATGCAGTTATCGGAAAGCTTGTTCCACGTGGAGTAGATGCAGATGATCTTTCCTGGAACACATGGCGCTTGCCAGATGCTTCTTGGCATATCGAACTTCATTATCCAAACCGTGATGGTAATGGAATTGCAACTTGGAACTTCGATACTGCTCGCCGCACAATTAATCCATCCGATGACAACGGTGCATGGTTAATCGGGGAAGAGCCAATCGCTCGAGTTATCGAACCGGCATTTATAAATTCTGAGCCAACACATCCATCTCGAATAGAAACACCGGCACCTGTTGAACTTCCAGGCGCGAACTCACTGTTCTCACCAGTTGCAGTAGAAGAAAGGCCCGAGACTCCACGCCTTGTTGCTATTCGCGACACTCCAACTGCAGCTGATGCTGAAGACGGCGTAGTTGCTCGAGCCAAGATTCCTTCATGGGATGAAATAATGTTTGGTTCTAAAGCGCCAGTGGCAAATACAACTGAGGATGAAGAAGATTTAGATAATAACTGATTAGTTTTACTTATCTCTTAGTTTCAGTAAGTAAAAGCACGGTAGATTCAATATCGCTATCCCCGCCATGATGTCCCACCATTGCGCCTTCCTTATCTGCGCGCTCTGGATCAAGCAGGACTAAATCGCCTTGTGCCACAGCGATAATGTCGCCAATTCGCTCTGCTGCATCAAGTGTTACCTCACTGCCAAAAAGTCCTGATGCGACGGCGCTTTCGCGGGTGAGCATCTTTACCTTCGAACCTAATTGTTCTTCCCATCGAGAAATTAGATCCGCCCTCAACGAGAGATCGGCACCCTCTTGCAGATATAGATGACGCGCGCGCGGTTCGCCAGCGATAGTGACGATTGATTCAAGGAGATTATTCTCTTGACCCATCACAATTTTTTCGCCAACGTTAATCATGCCGTGATCTGCAGTAACCCAAATTCGAACACCCTTTGGTAAATCTGTAAGCAACTTCCCCACCATTACATCGATACCGCTTAGCGCTGCAATCCATTTTTCTGTGCCTACGCCATCTGAATGTCCAGCTGCATCGAGATCATTTACATAAAGATAAACAAAAGAAGGAGTTTTCTTGAGCGCCGATATTGTCTCTGTAACTAAATCATTTGTGATGTTTGCTCCACGATATTGCGCACCTCTAAATACAGCTCGCGTAAATCCAGAATCCTCATATCTTTTTGCCGCAACATGCGTAACGTTGATACCAGCAGCTGTTCCTCTCTGAAAGAGAGTTGGCACTGGCTGCCAAATTTCAGGATCTACACGTTCATCCCACTTTAAAGAGTTAAGCACACGCCCACTACTTCGCGGCACGCGAACTGTGTAACCCATCATTCCGTGAGCACCTGGCATCACACCGGTTGTGAGTGTTGCAAGACTGGTAGATGTTGTAGATGGAAATGAAGTTGTGATGGTCTGCAATCTCACTAGCGAAGAAAGATTTGGTGCATGTTCTGCATATTTCTCCAGCACATCAGCGCCAAAGCCATCGATAAGAAAGAGGAGTTCGCGACCTGAAGGGCTTTCGCCACAGCCTAAATAATCATGCGTGCCTTCACATTGGAGCCCTGCGAAGATTGAGGGCATGATTTGCGATAAATGCACGGATAAATCCTCTCACGAGTATTGTTCGCGCTATGTCACAGCTTAATTTCCAGACTTCACCTGAGGTAGCGCAAGCGATCCAGAGCGGTAAGCCAATTGTTGCTCTCGAATCCACAATCATCAGCCATGGTCTCCCGCGCCCATCTAATCTGACGGTGGCTCGTGAAGTTGAAGAAATTGTTCGCGCGCGAGGCGCTGTTCCAGCAACTATTGCGATACTCGATGGGACTGTTCATATAGGCCTCACAGATGAACAACTGGTTGATATCGCTAATCGTGACGACATTGCTAAAGCATCAAGTCGCGATCTTGCAATTATCGCTGCCTCAGGTAAGTCTGCGGCGACCACCGTTGCCGCGACCGCGCATCTTGCAGTTCTTGCAGGAATTAATGTCTTTGCAACTGGCGGACTTGGTGGCGTACATCGAGGCGCTAATGAGACATTCGATGAATCTGCTGATTTAACTGCTCTCTCGCAACTCGATATCACCATTGTTTGCGCAGGAGTTAAATCAATTCTCGATGTCGGGGCAACTCTAGAGCGACTTGAAACTCTCGCAATTGGATTAGTTGGATATAAAACTAACCACTTCCCAGGTTTCTACCTGACGGATTCAGGATTTACTATCGAACATCAAGTAGATAGTGCCGAAGAAATCGCTGCAATCATCGCTCAACGAATCGCACTTAAAACTAATAATGGACTCATTGTTGCAAACCCAGTCGCTGTCGAGATGGATCGAACTCGTCATGATGCAATTTTGAAGAGCGGCCTTGAGAACGCTGAGAAGAGTGGAATTCATGGCAAGTATGTGACACCATTTTTACTTGAACATTTCCATACTGCATCCGATGGTGAGTCGCTAAAAGTAAATATTGAAATAATTAAGTCAAACTCAGCACTGGCAGCAGATATCGCTGTAGCGACAAAGAAGAAGTAATAAGAGCGACCAGATATGAGCGTGCGGGTTCTTTGTATCGGTGACGTAATGCTTGATGTCATAACCAAAATCTCGGTAATGCCTGACAAAATAAATTATGGCAGCGATACTGCTTCACAAATTTCTACCCATGGCGGTGGCGCAGCGGGAAATGTTGCTTCATGGCTAACGCGAACTGATGCGCAAGCAACGATTCTTGGCCATGTAGGCGACGATGCTGCCGGTTCTGCGCTCATGAGCGAATTTGATGCGCTCGGGGTCAATCATCAAAATCTGATGGTTGAAAATGGTTCTTCAGGGGTTGTTGTAGTTCTTGTTGACCCAACAGGTGAGCGCACCATGTTTCCTGATAACGGCGCAAACTCTGGATTGCACATCGGCGATCTGCCAGAACTCAATAGTTTTGATGCAATCTATTTATCTGGTTATTCACCTCTTGATCCACTCTCTCGTCCCGGCGTATTTGAGATGATTGCAAAGATCAAAGAAGCGAAACTTCCGATCTATTTTGACCCCGCATCCGTCGGGGCAATGATGGAAGTCTCCCTATCGGAAATCAGATCTTGGATTCGCATGATGGATGTACTTCTGCTCAATGAAGAAGAAGCTATCTATCTGACCGGTGAGACTGATACCAACAAAGCGATGGAGATCCTTCTCGAAGATTGCGAAACAGTAGTAATCAAACGAGGATCGCAAGGTGCAATTGGAAAAGCTCGCGGCTCGATTTTGTTATCTGTATCTGCGCTTTCAACTGACGTTGCTGATACGACAGGTGCCGGTGATGCATTTGCAGCCGGGTTTATTGCTCAATATGCCAATACAACGAATATGCAACGCAGTCTTGAGGCAGGGGCGGCGGCCGCTGCCCGATGTGTTGCAATCGTTGGCGCTCGACCGCGTGTAGGTACCGTCATTTAGCCATCGCGCAGGGCAGAATACGCGCCATGGCAACGAAGAAAGCCGCTCCTGCAAAAGGAGCAAAGGGCAAAGTCAGCGGACCTAAGCCGGGAGAATTCCCAGGCAAAATCGTCGACATCGATGTTTCTTCTGAAATGTCTGAATCATTTCTCGAATATGCGTACTCAGTTATTTATTCTCGCGCACTTCCTGATGCACGTGATGGTTTAAAACCAGTTCATCGTCGAATTCTTCATCAGATGGCGGATATGGGTCTTCGTCCAGAACGCGGACATGTTAAATCTGCGCGTGTTGTCGGTGAAGTAATGGGTAAGTTGCACCCGCATGGTGACTCTGCAATTTATGACGCACTTGTTCGCATGGCGCAATCATTTTCAATGCAACTTCCCCTCATTGATGGCCACGGAAATTTTGGATCATTAGATGCGGGTCCTGCGGCGATGCGCTACACCGAAGCCCGTCTTGCTGCCGCTGCAATGACAATGGTCGCAGAATCAGATGAGAACACTGTCGACTTCGGGCCTAATTACGACGGACAGCTTCAAGAGCCGCTTGTATTGCCAGCTGCATTCCCAAATCTGCTTGTAAATGGTTCATCTGGTATTGCAGTAGGTATGGCTACCAACATGGCTCCACATAATTTAGGTGAAGTTATTGCAGCTACTAAGTTCTTGATCGATAATCCAAAAGCGACTCTTAACCAATTAATGAAGCACATTCCTGGACCAGATTTCCCAACTGGTGGAGAACTTGTCGGCCTCGAAGGCGTTCGCGAAGCATATGCAACAGGTAAGGGTTCATTTAAGGTTCGCGCGACAATCGAGATAAGCAAAGTAACTTCTCGCAAAATGGGAATCGTCATCAAGGAGCTTCCGTTTAACGTTGGCCCTGAAAAAGTTGTAGAGCGCATTGCAGATCTAGCAAAAGCCAAGAAGATTCAAGGTATTTCAGACATCATCGACCTTACTGATGGGCAGACTGGTACCAACGTTGTTATTGAGCTCAAGAACGGTTTCGAGCCAGAAACTGTACTGGAACAGCTTTACAAGCTCACTCCGATGGAAGATGGCTTTGCAATTAACGCGGTTGCTCTCGTAAAGGGACGCCCTCAGACACTTGGCCTCAAAGAACTCTTGCAAGTATTTATCGAGCACCGAATTGAAGTTGTTCGTCGTCGCTCTGAGTTCCGTAAAGCAAAAGCAGAGGATCGTCTTTCACTCGTCGATGGATTGCTTAAAGCAATTATTGATATCGATAAGGTTATAAAGATTATTCGTGGCTCTGATGATGCGGCTGCAGCTAAGGAAGCTTTGATTAAGGGCTTTAAACTCAATGAAGAGCAAGCAACTTACATTTTAGATATGCCACTTCGCCGTCTTACCAAAATGAGCAAGTTAGAGCTAGAGACAGAGTCGAAAGAACTTAAGGCGACTATTGCTGCATTGACAACACTTTTGAAATCAGAGGAGGCAATGCGCAAGCAAGTCTCTGATGAACTCACTGCAGTCTCTAAGGCATACGCTGTTCCGCGCCGCACTGTAATCGGCAAAGAGTAATCAGCGTGGCAGTAAAACTGCCGTTCCTTTTTCGTGATTGAAAAACTCAAGTCTGTGGCTAGGTAGAGCAGATGCAAATTTCTCGGCCAAATCTCTCTCACCATCACGTCCCGCATCGTCAATAACAATAACTGCGCGAGGGTTGAGCTTTGAAAGACACTCATTAAGTGCTGGATGTCGCGCCATCGGATTCTTTGATCCGGGTGGGCCATCGATAAAGAGCAGATCAATATTGGAGACATCGTTTAATTGAGATAAGTCATACCAATCAACTCCCGAAGCATGTGGCGCTAGCGGTGCAATCCGAACTTCTACATTTGAAATTTTATGTGCGGCAAGCATCGCCTTTGTTTTTCCGGCATATTCAGCAGAGTTGTCAATGCTAATTACTTTGGCATTGGGCGCAGATTTTGCCAATACCAACGTCGACATCCCAGAACCTAAATCAAGAATCATTGACGGTTTGGATGAGTGCGCGTGTTCGAGAAGTGTCAGTAAAACATCAGGAGATGCCGCCCAATT
>WLNN01000062.1 GCA_009699765.1 Actinomycetota bacterium | reverse complement strand
TAAGAAAAGTCACGATTGCGAATTGAAAGACAATTCGACGGCCGTAAAGGTCGGAAATTTTTCCGTATAACGGTGTTGAAGCTGTTGAGGTAAGAAGATAGGCGGTAACAACCCATGTGTAATGGTCTAAGCCATTGAAATCTTCAACGATGCTCTTAAGGGCGGTCGAAACGATGGTCTGGTCCAGGGCAGCGAGGAGCAGCCCGGTCATCAATCCACCGAGGATGATCATGATTTCGCGATGTGAATGTTCTTTTACGGATGCATTTGTATTCATAGGAGGCTAAGTTTACTCCGTGAAATCAATTATTGCGGAAGAACTCGTTAAGACTTATGACAAAGGCAAAGTTCGTGCGCTAGATAGTCTCAATCTTGATGTTGAGGAAGGCACGGTCTTGGGCATTCTTGGTCCAAATGGAGCTGGCAAGACAACTACGGTGCGCATATTGGCCACCTTATTACGCCCAGATTCAGGTCGCGCGAGCGTTGCAGGTATAGATGTCCTAAAGAACCCTGAGAAGGTGCGTGAAGTAATTGGGCTTTCAGGTCAATATGCAGCAGTAGATGAAATCTTGACCGGGTATGACAATTTAGTGATGTTTGGTGAGTTGTATCACCTGGGCAAAAAGAACGCCGTTATTCGTGCAAATGAATTACTAGAACGCTTTAGTTTGACCGAGGCAGCAAAGCGTCCAATTAAAACTTATTCAGGTGGAATGCGCCGCAGACTAGATCTCGCTGCATCTTTAATTGTTAAACCGAAAGTTCTCTTCTTGGATGAACCAACAACTGGTCTTGATCCCCGTGGGCGTCAGGAAATGTGGGGAGTTATTGAAGAGTTAGTAAAAGATGGTGTAACACTTCTGCTCACAACTCAATATCTCGAAGAAGCAGATCAGCTTGCAGATGAAATCGCGGTAATCGACACTGGAAAAGTAATCGCTCGCGGAACATCAGATGCGTTAAAGAAACAAGTTGGCGGCGAGCGTTTAGAGGTGGTTGTCGAATCAGCACACATTGCCAAGACCCTTGAAATAGTTAGCTCTGTAAGTGGCGTAAAAGCCTCACTTGATGAAGGGCTACGTCAGATTTCTGCTCCAGTCTCAACGGGGTCAGTGGCGCTATTTGAAGTGCTTAAGTCACTCGATGACGCAGGAATTCATGCACTCGATGTCGGATTGAAACGTCCCTCACTCGATGATGTATTTCTATCTCTTACCGGACATTCCGCTGAAGCAAAGGAGGAGAGCAAGTGAGCGCTCTTCGCGATACCGCAATCATTACCCAACGCCAGTTAAGGCTGTTAACGCGAGTTCCTGAAGTTCTAATTTTCTCCACGATTCAACCTGTGATGTTTGTGCTTCTCTTCCGATATGTTTTCGGTGGTTCAATTAGCACCGGACAACCTGGTGGTTATGTTCAGCTTTTGATGCCAGGAATCTTTGTGCAGACAGTTGCATTTACATTGGCCGGAACCGCATCAGGCCTTGCAGAAGATATGAAGAAAGGCTTAATTGATCGTTTTAGATCTCTACCTATCTCACAATCTGCTCTTGTTGTGGGTCGCACATTAGGAGATTCACTCCTTAATATTGTTGTTCTTGCTGTGATGGGAATCGCTGGATATGCCGTGGGATGGCGCCCAAGTACAGGACTCGGAAACGTTGCCCTCGGGTTTCTCTTCCTACTTCTCTTCGGTTATGCACTTTCGTGGGTTGGCGTACTTGTAGGTCTTTCCGCATCCGATGCTCGCGTCGTTCAGAATGTAAGTTTTATTGTGACTTTCCCACTCACATTCTTATCAAATGCATTTGCGCCAACAACGGGTATGCCACGTGCGTTGCAGTACTTCGCAGAATGGAATCCGGTTTCTACAATGGTTGCAGCATGCCGCCAATTGTTCGGAGTTGAAAATCAATTTGGTGCAACGGCCGGATCATTTCCAAGTGAGCACCCACTTACAACTTCACTGATTTACATGGTGATAATCATGGTGATATTTATTCCGCTCAGCCTTCGCCGCTACCGTAATTCACTTAATTAATTGCGTTAAGAATTGCGCCCAAAGTAACGCTTGGAACATCCATCATTTCAAAGTGAGTGGTTCCAGGTAGAACTTCAAACTCGATTTCCTGCCCGTGAGATTTCATTGCTGCCACGTATTTTTCAGTGATATCAAGTGGAACTCGCTCATCAGCACTTCCCTGAATAAATCTCACGCGAGAAGTGACTGGCGGACGGAGCATTGGATCTAAATCTGGACGCTCAGAGGCGTTGCAACCAAGCCATTCAAGGACAGCGCCGCGACCTAATTCTCTCACTTGGCTTTCGACTAAATCAGTGACAGGTGCCAATCCGATTATGGAATCAACAACTGGAAAACTATTTGCAAGAACAAGTGCAAGATGGCCGCCACTGGAATAACCGATAAGCGTTAATTTGCGATTGCTCATCGCCGTCAGCGCTGCAGATAAATCTCTAATTGTGATTTCAGGATTACCAGCATTTCGAGCAAACTCTGGAATTGCAATGTAATGCCCTGCTTTTGCGAGAGCGACTCCAAGTGGGCGTAAGTGTTCGCGATCAAAGATATTTCGCCAATAACCACCATGGATTAATACGATGGTTTTATTGGTTAGCGAAGAGTCCCCATAGAACTCAATTAATTGATCAGCTTCTTCGCCATAAGTGACAACTTCAACGCTGACTTGCTTGCGCGCATCCTCAATAGAAAATGGCGGAAAAATTGGATGTGAAGTTGTCATTGAAAAGGCTCGAGATTACGCGAAGAACTCTGCAGCCTTGATTTCAACCTTTATTTCACGGCCGCTTGGCGCCTTATAAGAAACGGTTGCACCGATTTCAGCACCTAGAACTGCAGCTCCCAAGGGAGATTTCTCCGAATAAACATCAATATCTCCTGATGCGATTTCGCGTGAGCCGAGTAAAAACTTGGTTTCATCGCCAGCGATCACTGCAGTAACAACCATTCCTGCTCCAACTTTTCCATCAGCGCTAGCTGGTGGAGTCCCAATGTGAGCATTTTCAAGCATCTGCTTGAGTTGGCGGATACGAGCTTCCATCTTGCCTTGCTCGTCACGAGCTGCGTGGTAGCCACCGTTTTCTTTTAGGTCACCTTCGGCGCGAGCAGCTTCGATTTTGGCAGTGATCTCTTTACGACCTTCACCTTCAAGGTGTGCCAATTCAGCAGAGAGACGATCTGCTGCTTCTTGTGTAAGCCAAGTCTGTTGTGCGCTCATAGCGGGCAAGAATACTGGAAAGAGCTAGTCCAGGTAACAAGTTTCTACGCCTGCATTTACTGCATCAGCGCGCGAAGGAATTCTCACAGTGCGCTCAGTTGTGCCTGAAGTCGCTGGTATGTGATCCACAATCTGTCCAACTATCACTTTATCTAAATCGCGTGCGGCGATGATGCATATTGCAACTTGTGAAGGATCTCGACGAGCGATTGTGTATCTAATCTCTGTATTGCGTGGGTCGGCATTATTAAATGAAATCAAGGAATGTGAAATCTCTGGTTCTGCATGATGCACCCCAGCCCATATCAACCAAGCTCCACCAATAATTGCAAAACTAAGTGCATATGGAACCCATGCGCGCTGCGAACGAACCCCGTAACGGTCATTGAAATCAAAGACGTCACTGTTATTACTCTCACCTTGGAAGTTCGCATCCGACATGGGAGAATCTTCTCATGAATAAAGATGTGGATATGGGCGTTGCTGGCTCTCTGACAATGATCCTACTTGTCACGGCAACAGCTCTTTTGTTGCGCAGTTTCTATAAGCGATATACCCGCATGCAGAACCGAGAAGATGACGGACAAAATTAAGAAGCTAACATCGGCAATTCTTGTCCTTGCCATCACTACCGTCTTTATCCTGCTAGGCCTTTGGCAACTCGATCGTGCGCGCGAATTATCTGCATCTCAGAAAGCAGTAGTTAAGGTAGACCAAACCATTTATCCGCTCAACAGCATCACATCCCCTAACGGAGCGCTTCCCGTAAATGCTTTTGGCAAAAAAGTAACTACATCTGGATTTTATGTCGGTAATTACAAGGCGCCGAATCAGAAGTTATCTGATGGAGAAATTGTTGATTTAGAAGTTGCACTAATGCAGGTCGATACCGAATCTGCAATTGTGGTCGTACGCGGACTCTGGAGCGAACGAATGAATTCTCCAGAAATCGCGATGTCTACAAATGTCACGATTACAGGAACCATCTATCCGAGCCAATATGAAGATCGTGCGCCCACAACATCAATGCAGATATCTCGTCTCGACAGCAGCGTGCTGACTTCAGTTACAGATTTTCAACTCTACGATGGATTTATCTCAGCGGATTCAGAGAGTTATCGGGAAGGCAAGATCACCCGCGAGCGAGTGGCTCTAGATATCCCCAAGGGCAAGGTCCCAGGCTTTTACTGGCAACACATCTCTTATGTAGCCACCTGGTGGATTATGGCGATACTGGTTCTCTGGGCTCCTTTCTATAAGCGCCGCGAAAATGATGATTCTGCCTCATAAGAGGATTAGAGTTTCGCTATGAAAACCCCATTGAGCCGCTTTCGATTGATGGCCATTATCTGTGGCGTAAACCTTCTCCTTCTCTGCTTTGCCTACTTGCCGGCAAAGTACATATTTGACCTCGTCGAAAACCATAAAATTCTTATTGTTGTTCCAATCGCACATGGCTATTTCTATATCGCCTACATTTTGACCGTTCTTCAACTCGGTGTTCAAAAGCGCCTCAAGCTTTATTTGATGGGTTTGTTAATTCTTGCCGGCACCATTCCTTTCGCTTCATTTATCGCAGAGCGGAAAATTGTTCAAAAGTATTCGTAGTCAGATTAAGCGCCTGCTCTATCCGATTTATGAGCGCCGCATTATTGCCAATCTCGACTTCGCAAAGACTCCTCGCCATATTGGTGTGACCTTGGATGGTAACCGTCGCTGGGCGAAGCAAAATCCTGATTCAACAGATCCATATGGCCATAAGCGCGGTGCTCAAAAAATCGCTGATCTCTTGGGATGGTGCGAAGAGACTCATGTAGAAGTTGTGACCTTATGGATGCTCTCTACCGATAATTTCAAACGCAGCCCTGAAGAAGTTGCCACCTTGCTCGAAGTAATTAGTGAAATCGTTGACGATTTGGCAGCTCGCAAAAGATGGAGCATCAAAGCCGTTGGCGCCTTAGATGTTTTACCCGAACCACTTGCCGCAAAGCTATCTACCCTGGCTGAGTGCAAAGAGAGCAAGCTGCAGGTTAATGTTGCAGTTGGCTATGGCGGACGACGCGAGATAGTTGATGCGGTAAAAGGATTCCTTCAAGAGGAAGCTGATGCTGGCCGCACATTAAAGGAAGCAACCGCCGAGATTGATGCACAAGCCATTGGCCGCCATCTTTATACCGCTGGCCAACCAGATCCAGATCTCTTGATCCGCACTTCCGGAGAACAACGCCTTGGCGGCTTCTTATTGTGGCAATCGGCCTTGTCGGAGTTCTACTTCTGTGAAGCCTATTGGCCAGATTTTCGTCGGGTTGATTTTTTGCGTGCTCTCCGCGATTACAGCCAGCGACAACGACGCCTCGGCGCTTAGGTAAATTCTAAATTACATCTGAAATTCGTTAGGCGTGTCGAACTTTTACTTGTTTGACTAGACCGTATCTTTTGGAAATGCTGAAAACGTATGTTCTCGATACTTCGGTCCTACTAGCAGATCCAGGAGCACTCACCAGATTTGAAGAACATGAAGTAGTTGTTCCCATTGTAGTTATTGGCGAACTCGAGAATAAACGCGACCACCCAGAACTCGGCTATTTTGCGCGTGCAGCCCTACGATCTCTTGATGATCTGCGTATCGAACATGGTCGACTCGATCGGCCGCTAAAAGTCACCCCAGAAGGTGGCATGCTTACAGTCGAACTCAATCACTCTGATACAAGTTCACTCCCTTCAAGTTTCTTACGCGATTCCAACAATGACACTCGTATTTTGACAGTTGCCAAAAACCTCATGTCCGAGGGAAAGCATGTAGTCCTTGTCACTAAGGATCTGCCACTTCGAGTCAAGGCCTCATCCGTTGGCATTGAGGCACAGGAGTATTTAGCAGAACTCGTTTCCGGTAGTGGTTGGACTGGAATCGAAGAACTTTCAGTTGGGCACTCACTTATTGATGAGCTCTACACATCAGATTTTGCAGAGCACGAATCAGCACACACTTTGCCAGTCCACACCGGAATAGTTCTTCACTCCGAAAAGGGCAGCTCTCTCGCTCGCGTAACCCCAGATAAGAGATTGCAATTGGTTCGAGGAGATCGCAGCGCATTTGGCCTACACGGTCGTTCAGCTGAACAACGCATTGCGCTAGATCTTCTCCTCGATGAATCCATCGGCATCGTCTCCCTCGGTGGTCGCGCCGGAACCGGTAAATCAGCGCTCGCTCTCTGCGCCGGACTAGAAGCAGTAATGGAGAAGCGCCTACATAAGAAGGTTGTTATCTTCCGCCCTCTCTATCCAGTTGGCGGACAAGAGCTCGGATATCTGCCTGGTAGCGAAGGCGAGAAGATGTCGCCATGGGCCCAAGCGGTCTTCGATACTTTAGGGGCTCTAGTTAGCCAAGATGTCATTGATGAGATTCTCTCCAGGGGGCTAGTTGAAGTTCTTCCACTCACCCATATCCGCGGTCGCTCACTTCACGACTCATATGTAATCGTTGATGAGGCGCAATCCCTCGAACGAGGAGTTCTCTTAACTGTCTTGTCTCGAATCGGGCAGAATTCTCGGGTGATTATGACCCACGATGTTGCCCAGCGCGATAACTTGCGCGTTGGTCGCCATGACGGAGTCGTCGCAGTTGTCGAGACCCTCAAGGGCCACCCACTATTTGCTCATATCACCTTGACCAGAAGCGAGCGCTCGCCAATCGCCGCCTTGGTGACAGAGCTTCTTGAAGGTCCGATCTCTTCTTAGTTTTGGTCGCTCCAGGATTGGCTCCTGGTTGATTAGAGTCGTTTCGTAGGTGAGCCAAAAGGGTCTTCTTTTAATCTCACAGTCACATATCGGACATTCTGGACTTTCTCCTACCTGACCAGCACTTTTACTTATCCACATTCGCCCCTAATCCTGAGAATTTGCGACTCACGCGGGGGAAAATTTGCGACTCACCCCATCCCTTGCGACTCTATTGCCTTGAAATCAGCCCTTGGGTCAAAGCCAGGGGCGGAATCCAGATGGATCAAAGAGCAAGGGAGGTCGAAGATGTCAGTACTTGTTGCACAGTCAATTAAGAAGAAGCGCGCGATCTGGTCCCTTGTTGCGACCTTCACCGTTCTTACTGTTGCACAGCCAACTGCAAACGGCCTCGACTTTCCTTCGGCAACCCAACTTAACTTTCCAGAGGCGCCATCAGCCAATCTGACGATTACTCGCGAGGCAGCTTTCTCAGAAGATGGCCTCACACAGTCAGTTGTTGCACCAATGTCAGAGATGGCTGGCGTTGCAATCTTGGCCCGCCAGG
>WLNN01000061.1 GCA_009699765.1 Actinomycetota bacterium | reverse complement strand
CGGCAAGTGGGGCAAGCGAGGAATTTGGCTATTAGGTGTCGATGCCGTTGCCCGAATAAGCGGTGCGGTAATCGGAACTTCTTTTATTCTCAACGATAACTTTGTAGCTACTTATTTGGCGCTCTTTGCCGGAATTGTTATCTATTTAGCAACTTCACATATTTTGCCAGAGGCTCACTCGCGCCACTCGTCCCGATACACAATTCTTGCAACAATTGCCGGCGTAATTGTGATGTGGGCTCTCGTCGGCTTCTTGCACGGCATGGAGTAAAGAAGATGTCGAGATCTAATCCTCGAGTATTGAGCACTTTGGAGCGAGCTGGTGGTTTTGCTAGTGCGCAAGAGGTCTATCGCCTAATGCAACGTGAGGGTGAAAGCATTGGTTTAACCACTGTATACCGCTCACTTCAGAGCCTTGTGGGCGACAAGATTGTTGATGTATTGCGTCGCGAAGATGGCGAGGCTATCTATCGCTTATGTGGCGAAAACCACCACCATCACTTGGTCTGTAAAAGCTGCGGCGAAACCGTCGAAATTGAGGGCGTCGCGATTGAAAAATGGGCCAAAAAAATCGCAGAAGATCACGGTTTTCGTGATGTCGGGCATACTGCCGAAATTTTCGGCATTTGTAAGAAATGTTAAGGTGACGCTATGGCTCCTTGGAGAATTGCAAGCGCGATTGTCGGAATATTACTGGTGCTCGTTTATGCCTTCGGTGCAAACTACTGGAACCGACCTGATGGCTGGTATCAATCCCTTCAGAAGCCTTCGTGGCAACCACCAGGATTTATCTTCGGCATCATTTGGCCTTACAACTTTATTGTCTTAGGTTTTGCTCTTTACATAATCGCATCACGAGCAAATCCACTTATTGTTGGAGCATCTCTTGCCTTTGCTGCGATATCGATTGCTAGCGCACTCCGTTGGTCATACGTTTTCTACTCCAAGCATGATCTGCATGCTGCTGAGATTTCATTACTGACCACCGCAATTATGACTCTGCCCGTATTGGCTCTCGCATTCACACAGTCATTGAAAATTGGCATAGCGCTTATTCCATATCAACTCTGGCTTTTTACCGCCGCTGCTATCGCCCACAATTACGTATCGAATAATTAGGCCCTACCGCTAGCTTTTCAATTCGATACAACTAAGCTTTTCCGAATCTACGATCTCTCTCGGAGTACTCTTCAATAGCTTTCCATAATTGGGCTGCGTTCATATCTGGCCATAGGACATCCATAAAGACAAACTCTGCATACGTTGCCTGCCAGGGCAAGAAATTGCTGGTGCGCTGCTCTCCTGAAGATCTCAGAAACAAATCGACATCGCTCATCTTTGGAGCATAAAGATATTTCTCAAAAGTTTTCTCGGTGATGGAATCAGCTTTTACTTTGCCTCGCTTAACGTCTCGGGCAAGCTCTGCCGCCGCATCAATAATCTCAGCACGCCCGCCATAATTTACGCACATATTAAGAGTAAATTTCTTATTCTTCGCCGTCAGCTCTTCCGCTTCCTGCAGCTCCTCAATAACTGATTTCCAAAGTCTTTGTGGGCGACCGATCCAATTAACTTTTACACCAAGTTCATGTAGGCGATCGCGACGATTACGCAGTGATTCACGGCTATATCCCATTAAGAATTTCACTTCTTCGGGTGAGCGCTTCCAATTTTCGGTTGAGAATGCATATGCGCTCATCTCTTTGACGCCAAATCCAATTGCCGCTTCTACGAGATCAAAAAGGACTTTCTCGCCAGCTTCATGCCCCGCCGTGCGTGGCAATCCACGTTGTTTTGCCCACCGCCCATTTCCATCCATCACAACTGCAATGTGATTAGGAACCTCAATCTTTTTCTTACTCATGCACGCTCCACCATCGGCAGACTTCTAAGTCCGCGTTCAAGATGCCATTGTAAGTAAGCAGCAATTAATCCACTAGCCTCGCGCCGATTTCGACCTTCGCTTGCGGTTGCAGAATCCCAATCTGAATTAAGTAGCGCATCCATTAGAGCCAATGTTTCAGGTGCGGGAGTTGCAGAAGCAGACGGGCGACATTCATTACAGACAGAACCGCCACCAACTAATGAGAAGTACCGATGTGGCCCTGGCTTTTCACAACGTGAGCAAAGAGATAACGAAGGCGCATATCCGCCGATTGAAAGTGAGCGCAATAGAAATGCATCGAGAATTAGTGAAGGGTCATATCGGTTTTCAGAGAGTGCGCGCATTCCACCGACAACGAGTGCAAATTCTTGTGGTGCTGGTTCTTTTTCATGAGGGGAGAAACGTTCAGCTGTTTCGAGAATCGCATGTGCGATAGTCCAGCGCTGGTAATCACTCGATATTTTCTCGCCGTAATTCATTAGCGCTTCGACTTGTGTGATTGTGTCGAAGGTGCGACCCACGTGAAGTTGAATATCTACATGGCTACCTGGCTCTAATCGTGCGCCAAATTTCGACAAAGTACGTCTTACGCCTTTTGCTACACCTCGAATGCGGCCATGTTCTTTGGTCAGCATTGTGATGATGCGATCGGCTTCACCAAGCTTTTGAGTGCGCAGAACTATCGCTTCGTCACGATAGAGGGCGCCTTTGCTGACTGTGGCGCTATGGGTACTCACGGCGCTAAGGGTAGTTAGCGAATAGCGCGGTTGATTGCAGACACGACCGCCTTGAGCGAAGCAGTTGTCGTATTTGGGTCGATTCCGACTCCCCAATAGACATCTCCCCCGATGGCGCATTCGAGATATGCCGCAGCTGATGCATCTCCACCAGAAGACAAGGCGTGCTCATGGAAATCTAGGACTCGTACATCAACACCATAACTATTTAGGATGTTGCAGAATGCAGCAATCGGCCCGTTGCCATGACCAGCGAGATCAACTGCTTCACCGCGATCAGTTATTTGAACAGTCAGTTCAACATCTTGATTCATCTCAGACTTTTGCGAAAGTCCCTTTAGGCGGAATCTTCCCCAAGGCGCAGATTCTGTTGGAAGATATTCATCTTCAAAGATTTCCCACAATTGATCGGCGGTTATTTCGCCACCTTCATGATCTGTCTTTGCTTGAACAATCTTTGAGAACTCAATCTGCTGGCGACGTGGAAGATCCAAGTGGTGCTCAGTCTTCAAGAGATAAGCAACTCCACCTTTACCTGATTGTGAATTAACGCGAATTACAGCTTCATATGAGCGACCAATATCTTTAGGATCAATTGGTAAATAAGGAACAGCCCATGTGTGCTGATCGGTAGGAACACCAGCTGCCGCCGCATCACGTTCTAGGTGATCAAAGCCTTTCTTAATTGCATCCTGGTGCGAACCAGAGAATGCAGTAAAGACTAGGTCTCCACCGTATGGATGACGCTCAGGAACCTTTAATTGGTTTGCGTATTCGACCGTACGACGAATCTCATCGATATCGCTGAAATCAATATGTGGATCAATGCCATGTGCAACAAGGTTCATCCCAAGTGTTACCAAACAAACGTTTCCGGTGCGCTCACCGTTACCAAATAAAGTTCCTTCGATGCGATCAGCACCGGCTAGGTATGCAAGCTCTGCAGCTGCAACACCTGTTCCACGATCATTATGCGGGTGCAGCGAAACAATTACTGAATCACGATTATTGAGATTGCGGCACATCCACTCGATTGAATCGGCATAAACGTTTGGGGTTGCCATCTCAACTGTCGCCGGAAGATTCATAATCGTCTTCCACTGTGGAGTTGGCTTCCAGACATCATTAACCGCGTTACATACTTCAACTGCAAATTCGAGCTCGGTTCCGGTGTATGACTCAGGTGAGTATTCAAAGGAAATTTTTGTCTCAGGAACTGTCTTCATCAAATCAAGACAGAGCTGCGCGCCATCTGTAGCGATTTTCTTGATGCCATCTTTATCAAGACCAAAGACCACCCGACGTTGCAAAGTTGAAGTTGAGTTGTAAAGATGAATGATCGCTTGCTTTGATCCAGCGATGGCTTCATAAGTGCGACGAATGAGCGGTTCGCGAGCTTGCGTTAAAACCTGGATGATCACATCATCAGGAATCAAACCCTCATCGATAATCTTGCGGACGAAATCAAAATCAGTCTGTGATGCAGATGGAAAGCCCACCTCAATCTCTTTGTAGCCCATCGCAACAAGAAGCTTAAACATCGCCAGCTTGCGTGGAGTATCCATTGGATCAATGAGTGCCTGATTGCCATCGCGAAGGTCAACTGAAGACCACTGAGGAGCCTTGGTTATCTTCTTATCTGGCCAGGTGCGATCTGGAAGTTCGACAGGGATAAAAGATGAGTAACGATGCACAGGCATCTTTGATGGTGTTTGCTTTGGAAAATTCATTTCTTGCTCCTATTAGTTGTTGGCCGAGTTATTACCGGCAACACCAAACCCCGCAGCGAGGAGACCGGTCAATCTCGTGGGCCGAAATCGCAAGCGATTCGGACCTTAGGCCTCGCTACGGCGGATAAGTAGGAGTCCGCGGAGCTTCATAGTGGGGTAATCCTAGCCTGAACGCCTCTCTCTGCCAAGACAGTTACCTCTGGCTTGCCTGATTTACCCAGATGTCAACAATTGGAAGGCTACGCAGAATTTAGATTCAAAGGAGAACTCGTGTACAAGTTCGTAGCCATTCTTTTCGCAACCGCTTTGATCTCATCGCAAACTGTTGCTATCGCAGATCCACCACCAGGTTCTCTTGACATCCAAGAGCGTCTAGTTATAGAAGCTTGCATTCTGACCTCCGAGAAACCTCATATTTCTAAGCATCTACCCGGCACAGTTAATGTAACTGGAAGGACCATCTGCAAAGGAATCTCTGCTGGTCGAACGCTTTCAATTCGTATAACTTTAACAAGAGAGGACGGCGGAAACACGCCTCCAGTTACTAAGAGTATTCGTGGAGTAGGTTCAGTAATTGGAAATGTCTCTATAAGGTGCATATGGCAACCCAAGGATGCCTTACTCGTCTATACAATTGAGACAGTACATAAAATGTCCAATGGGAAAACGAGAACAACGATGAACGAAGCAAGCCTTAAATGCTGAGTTACTACCGAGAGTCTATAGCGTCATACGTGCACCGCATTCCGCACGGAGAATTTGGAGTAGAGACACGTCCTGTTGTTCGGAATCAAAAATTAAACCTGCTAGCAAAAATCCCTGTGGTTAGATTCTTTTTCGCACTCTACTTTATAGCGAAAGATGATGCATTTCTCCGCCCCCACAAACCTGACTCCAATAAGCCAATGTTTTATCGCCGAGGGCTCTGGAAGGTTCATAACTGCGGTCAACGCAAAGATGGCACTTTCTACACTTCAGGAAACGTATCATTCATAATTATTGAAGAAGGTAAAGAAGCTTTCGACTCTTCTGCGTCCACCTTGCCTTACTCTGAAATTAAAGCAAAATTAGATTACATGAACCATAGGTTACGAAACGAGCGTTGAAGCAATAAACTACGCAGCAGGAACTTATCTCGAAATGTGATTGCTCTACCTGATTTTTTGGCGCTTGCTAACGCTTTAAGCGGGCATCCAACAACTTCTTCTTAGCTAAGAACTCAGATTGAATCTTCGCGATTGCCACCTGAATATCTGCATATGTAGAACGGCTAGCTAATGGAAGCTTTCTAAGTGCCTTCAATGTAAGACTTGGCTTATAAGTATTAGCAGGCATCACTCCATAATCCACCATTTGTCGCACAGAATTTGTCTGCGGACGAGCCGATGTCAGATCGTTGAGTATGCAGAGGCGCTTTGAAATTCCATCAATAAAGGTCTTTGCAGTACGGCTTTCTACAGAAGCTGAAAGCAGTGCTGAATTAGCGTAGCCAATATTAGCGCTTGTAAAGCAAGCCAATTCAGCTTCTTGCGCAAGTGCAACAGTAAAAGTCTCACCAGCCTTCAAGGTTTTGGTGATACTCGCAAAGGCACTATCAATTTTCGCTTGTTTGCGAATTTCTGCTTCACGAATAGCCTGTGCATTTGCGATTGTAGTTGAAGTATCAGATGCGTTTGGAGTTGATGTCTCAGTCGGCAATAAATTAACTGGTGGTGTCCATGAAGCAGTACGGGCGATTCTATTCGTATAAGCAACACCCGCTACAGAAGTGAATTCACCGGCAGCGATGATTTGATTATCGCTGGTGAGCGCAAGTGAATACACGTCATTTCGGAGAGCACCTTCCATGCCCGTACCATTGTTATTACTATCACCAATGCCGTAAAGAACGTCATTAACGAGCAATCCTAAGCCGGATCCAAATCTGTTGTTCGCTGATTTAGTGAACCAGCCACCGAGGAATAATCCATAATTTCTGCTATATGTAAGCGCGCGAACATCACCGTTCAAACCAATATCAGGGGCCGTCCATGTCTGCCCATCCCATTTTAGAAGACGGCGACTCATTTCATCAGAATAGAAATAACCACCGATATAAAGCTTGTCAGTTGATGTGCTGTCATCAACTGCAATAGAAACTGCAACGTTTTCGCCAGTTGGTGGCACCCCTACGCGAGCCCAATCTCCGTTGATTAGTTGGACAACGTTATCTGCATCTGAATCTCCTCCAACGTTGGTAAAGAATCCGCCAATATAAATTCCACCATTTCGCGAATGGGTCATAGATCTAACGTAGCCAGTTAGAACGGTTGTACCAATCTTTGACCAAGCCGATCCATTCCAAGCTGCAATGTAGTTAGCACCAGTTATGCCTGCCGCTGCAGTGAACTGACCGCCAACCAATACTCGACCGTCGCCAAGGATCTCAATTGCACGCAATGAACCATTGAAGGAAGTCTGGCCTACTGCCGACCAAGAAGTACCGTCCCATTGGGCCAAATTATCTGCGTTGGCATCTCCACCTGCATTTGCAAATTTTCCACCGGCATACAATTTTCCGGTTGCGTCAAAAGCTAACGCAAAAATTCCATTTGAGCCCTCGCCGCTGCCGTTCGAAAAACCACCTGGAACTGATAGCCACTGTGTGCCATCAAATCGCATAATGTAATCTGCGGCCGGATCGCCATTGACGTTGGTAAATGAGCCACCTACATAAATGTCGCCATTTACTGGGTTTATCGCAACATCGAAAATCGAACCCCCGTTAAACACATTGCTACTCGCATTGCCGGGCATCGATTGCCAAACTGCGTTGGCCCGATTGCCTGTCAAAGAAGCATATGCATTGCTAGCAGAACCCTCTGGGTATCTGTTGCGGTTTGTTGTCACTGTAATCATGGATGCTCCAACTGGATTACTGACTGTGATCAAACCACTGCTATCGATTGAGGCAGTTCCGGATGTAACTGAGACCGCCCACTGGAATGCAGAGTCGTAATTATCAATCTGCACTGTGTAGCTATCTGAGTACTCCGTTTGGGAACCAAAAGAAGGCTCTAAAGGCAGCATAAATATTCTACTTTTGGTGAAGGTCGCTCCACTATCTGTTGAGAGAATAAATTCTCCGGTAGATCCCCTCAGGGCCGCCCTGACTACTCCAGAATCTGAAATCGCAACATCCTGGTATCTACTTCCTGGAAATTCATCATGAAAAACACCGATAAGTTCGGTTGAGATTGAGCCGGTAAAAAGACTTTCATTGCGACCGGCTTCATTATCTCCACCAAATTGACCAGTGAATATCGTTTGATCGCCATCAGCTGCAATTGCAAATCCACGCCAGGTTGTCGAATTTACGT